>JBATIA010000524.1:0-2509 GCA_049667415.1 Ignavibacteriaceae bacterium | reverse complement strand
GAACTAATTAATTGCATTCTAAAATTAATCATTGAAGCAAGTGAAATCAACCCACTTTTAACTTCTGTCCGACAATAATTTTGCTGCTGGAAAGGTTATTTAATGTTTTAAGCTTTTGAACAGAAGTATTATACTTGGTTGCTATTGAATAAAGCGATTCACCCTTCTCAACAACGTGAAAACCATCTTTTGGTTGTTCAAAACTGCTACCTGAGGATTTCTTGATTTTTAAACTCTGTCCAGCAATTATTTTATTCCCACTGATATTATTCCATTGTTGAATGCTCGAAATTCCAACTTTATAAGTCTCTGCGATATTGCTTAAGGTTTCTCCTTTTTTGACTTTATGGTATATAAAATCAACGGAGCCTGATTTTACGGTCGAAGTTGAAACAGTTTTTTGATGACCATTAGGATATACTACTAATGATTTCCCGGCAATAATTTTACTGCTGCTTAAATTGTTCCACCTCTTTATATCATCGACCGAGACATCATATAATGCAGATATTGCTATGATAGTTTCTCCTGTTTGAATCTGATGAGTTATTGCTTCGCTTGTCAACTCTGTTTTTGTAGAAAGTTTTTCAGAACTTAATACAGGTGATTCGTCCGAATAAACCTTTAGCGTTTTCCCAGCAACAATTTTATCACCAGTTAATCCATTCCAATCTCTTATACTTGACGCAGATACTTTATACAGTTCCGCAATACTTCCTATTGTTTCACCTTTTTTAATTTTATGATAGTTTACATTTCCAACGTTAGAAGCAGTACTCTCGACATAAGAAGTTGTACTTTCCCGCGCATAAATTTTTAATGTTTGACCTGCAATAATTTTATTATTACGCAGCCCATTCCATTTTCTTAATTCTGAAACAGAGATATGATACTTTTCTGCTATCTGACTAATAGTATCGCCTTTTCTGACTTTATAATAATTCAGGCTTCCACTGGTATTATTACTGGAAATTTCGGTAGTAGTTGGCGTATAACTTTCATCAGTATAAATTTTTAATTTTTTGCCGGCAATTATTTTATTATTAGAAAGATCATTCCATTCTTTAATTGCCGCTATACTAACTCCGTACTGAGTTGCAATTAATCCTAAATTTTCTCCCCGCCTAATTTTATGATAAACATAAGATTCTGTTGAGCTACTGGAATACACTTTGGGTGCTTTTTCTTCAATTTCAGTACTCTTATCAAGACTTGCGTAATAATCCATATTATCTGAGGGAACGTACATTGTCAGCTTTTGCCCGACCCTTATTGATGTTGTATAAGGTATATTATTCCAGTTTCTAACATCACTAACTCTTGTATTAAACAAATCTGCAATCCCCAGAAGGCTATCATCCTTTTTCACCCTGTAATCAACCGGAACATATCCATCAGGAATAATTGCATCCATCGTACCTATCGCTTCTTTTTCATCAACAACAGTTTCGGTTAATAAAAATTTTTCGGTTGTGTTATCCGATTCTGTTATGGATGCATCAACTTCCTTAACATCCACAACTTCTTCACCATTACCATTTAATGAACTATAAGGTGATACATATTCCTCATCAGTTTTATTTCCATTATCGTTTGCGATGGCTACATCTGTATTATAGGAGTAATCATTCTCATTAGGATTAACCAGAACCGGTATCCTTAGCGGAACGCCAACATATAGTTTCGATTTAGTTGAGATATTATTTGCATCTGCTAAATCATAAATCGTCACTCCATATTTTCTAGCAATCCTAGAGAGAGTCTCACCCTTCCTAACTTCGTGTACTAAAAATGTCCGACGAGCAGATTCGGGGATATTCTGCATTTGTACTGCAAACTGCTCTATTGATCCTTTTGGTATTTTTAAAGGATAACCACCTTGAAAATCAGGGGGAGTACTTAATTGAGTAAGTTCGGGATTCATGTCGCGTAAAGTTTCAGCATCAGTGCCTGATATTGTTGCTAAGTAACCAAGATCTATTGCGCCAGGAACATTATAGGTCTCGTACTCATAAGGGTTTTGATATTGAATATTTGTAAAACCAAAAGCTTCAGGATCCATAGCTATCATGCATACGGCAATGTATTGAGGAACGTAATTTCTGGTTTCTCTGGGGAGATATCTTCTTAGTGACCAAAAATCGCTTGCCCCTGATTTTTGCATAGCCCTTCTTACCCGACCCTCACCTGAATTGTAAGCTGCTAAAACAAGGTACCAGTCACCAAGGGAATTATATAAATCTTTCAAATGCCTTGCAGCTGCTGTAGTGGATTTTACAGGATCTCTTCTTTCATCAAAATAAAAACTTGACTCCAGGCCATAAAGCGCTCCGGTTGATTTAATAAACTGCCATAAGCCGACAGCCCTGGCCCAAGATCTTGCAGTTGGATTCAGACCGCTTTCCATCATGCTTAGATATAATAACTGTCTCGGTAATCCCTCCCTGGAAAATATCCCGGACATCATCGGAAAATATTTACCTGATCGTTCAAGCCAGCTTGCCATTAC
>JBATIA010000523.1:0-3549 GCA_049667415.1 Ignavibacteriaceae bacterium | reverse complement strand
AACCACAGCTTCCCATCCAAGTTTTATTGCAGCATCAACATATTCCTGAATATCATCAATGTAAAAATGCTCTTCCGCAGGAAACCCGGAAGCCTCTTCAACTTTGCGGTATATTTTTTCCTCTGGTTTTACTGAGTGAGCCTCGTGAGACAGAATCAGCTCATCAAAATATTTCAGAAATTCATATTTCTGCCATCCATACTTTTGATGGATAGAATCTGTGTTGGAAAGTAAGAATAGTTTGTAATCCTTTTTTAGGATAGGAAGAAGTGAAACAACATCTTCATTAAGGGAAAAAATATCAGCATAATACCTGCAAAAAATATCGGCATCTATTTTATAATTGACAACTTCCAGCATCTTATTTACAAATTCAGATTCCTGAATTCTACCTTTTTCGAATTCACGATGTAAAGAGTAGTTTGATTTGTAATGTTCAAAAAATTGATTTCCCAATCCTTTTTCAATTTTATTTAATTTATTGATAACAGGAGTATAATCAAAAGGTATGAGCACATTCCCCAGATCAAAAACGATTGTTGAGTACTGACGTCGACTCATTTATTCCGGGATTTCAAAAATACTATCTTCCAAACCGGTATTAATTTCTATGCTTGTTACAGCGAGGTCTATTTCCTGTATGCCAAAATATTGTTTTAATGTGAAGGGAAATTTGAGTCCGCTCACTTCCCTGTAATCAGAAAAATATGTTTCCTGCTCAAACAATCCCTGCTTTGTTTGAATCTCTTTTGATTCTTTTACTTTCAGACTTGTTTCAACACTATAATATTGGAACCATCGAATGCCTGAAGGTAAAACAAGTTTTATTTTATAGCAGTCAACGCTGTCCACCATTTCATTGGGGAGCACCTCTGTTTTAATTCCGTAACTCTCCGGGTCAAGCAGGAACTGCATTATTGCATCTACCTTAAGTCTCTCAAGTTCTTTGTTTTCAATTTCAGTTTTTTCATCACCAATTAATATCATTCCTTCGCCGCTTTTGTAATAAAGCAATTGCTTAACTTCACCGGCTTGCAGTTCTTGAAAAAGTTTGTCAGGGTATTTTTGCATTATAGTTATGTTGATTGGCTGACCCATTGCCGTGCCGGTCATAACCGTTGTTCTGTCCATAACGCTCTTAAATTTATCTATTCCGCCGATTGCATAGAGGTACTTATTTATTACCGCTTGAGCAGTTATGTTTACCGGGTCGGTTTCAGTTATACCGTCATTCTGAGCATAGAGAGTTCCAGTAAGTAAAATGATGCAAATAAATAGAATTCTGTTTTTATAATTCATGCTGGATAAAGTTTAATTTTTTCTTCTTTGTTAAGATAAAAATATTGCTTGTACAATTATAACACCATTTATTTTCTCTTAATACTAATAATGCTTTTCTTTACTTTTGGATAGTCATAACATTCATTTTTTATGAAAATACACCAACTACTTTTTACTGTATTTCTATCCGCAATTAATATTATGCCGCAAACTTTTACGCTTTCCGGCAAAGTTACTGATATTCAATCAGGCGAAGCTCTTCCATATTCTAATGTTCGTGTTATCAATACTACGCTTGGTACAGCCGCAAACACGAATGGCGATTACGAAATAAAACTTTCTTCCGGAACTTACTCGCTTGTTGCTTCGTACATCGGTTATTACTCTGATACAGTAGAAGTTGATCTTAATAAAAATATAAGTGAGGTAGACTTCTCTCTGAAAAAAGCAGAAATCATCCTGCCGGAAATTGTAATTCTTCCTGGTGAAAATCCTGCAATAAAGATAATCCGGAAAGCTATTGATAAAAAAAACGAAAGAAATTCCAGGCTAAACACTTATGAATTTGAAGCATATACTAAGGGGCATATAAAAACCACAGACGAAATAAGTGCAAGAGGAAGAACTGTTTCTGCTGGAGTTGGTACTGAATCCGATTCAGCGAAACTTAAAATAACCGGAATACTTGAAAACCAGAGTAAGGGTTATTTCAAAAAACCGGATCAGTTTAAAGAGACGATACTCGCACGAAAGCAAAGTGCAAACTTTCCTCCTACTATTAACATACTTACAGGTGGAAGACTCATTCAAAATTTTTACGAAGAGGATATAAGATTTTTTGGCGGAAGATTGCCCGGACCAATTGCCGACGATGCACTCGATTATTATTACTATTACATCAACGGGATGGTTATGAAGAACGACCGAAAGGTTTATAAGCTCTTTTTCAGAGTTGAAAATCCTGACGATCCTGGATTCCAGGGAAGCATTTTTATTAACGACAGCACCTACGAATTAATCCAGGTTGAATTGGAGCTCAACCGCTCGGCTAACGTCGGAGGAATCTTTGACACAATAAGTATCTTCCAGCAATTTACCAGCTACGATGATATTTATATGCCGGTCGATTACAGACTTTTTGCTAAAGGAAATGTTCTCGGGCTGGTTGATTTTGGTTTTGAGTTGAATACAATTCTCTATGACTACAAAATCAATCCTGATCTGAGCGATGATATTTTTACTAAAGCAATAGTTACTGTACTTCCCGATGCAGATAAAAAAGATTCGCTTTACTGGACAACCACTCAAACCATACCAAATACTAAAGAAGAAACAACAGCATATGAAAGAATTGATAGCCTTCAGCGGCTGCCCTTTTCTTTCTGGGATCAGTTTTCGTGGGTAAGCACTCGCACATACTTTTCGGAAAACTTTTCAATCAACGGAACGCTGAACTTCTGGAGATTCAACAGGGTAGAAGGCTTCACTCCAAGACTCGGATTTTATTTTGAAGATTATTTTGATCAAAGGCTTGACTCAGATATTGATCTTGCATACGGATTTTCTGATGAAAGATTTAAAACGGATTTCTTTTTTGAGTACTTGCTTGGCGATTACAGAACAACTTCATTAACTCTGAATGCATACAACACAATCAAAATTATTTTCGGTTCTTCTGATGAATATGCCGATCTGACCGCATCTTTGTTAGCATTGTTAAATAAGGAAGAATTCAGGGATTACTACTTTTCTGCCGGATTTGATTTCAAAGTTGAAAGCGAAGTGTTTCCTGTGCTTGCATTGAGTGCAGGATTTCTCAACAGGAAGGATAAAAGTGCGCAGAACAACACAGATTTTTCATTCTTCAAAAAGGATAAAGAATATCCGGTCAATCCGAATATTTACGAAACCACTATAAATGCACTTACTGCCGGATTCAAACTTGATTTCAGAAATTATATTGAGGATGGATATTTCCGGAGAAGAGTTTCCTCAGGAAGTTATTATTCAACATTTGAGGTTGATGTAACACATTCAAATAAAGACTGGTTAAGCAGTGATCTGAATTTTACAACATATCGTTTATATATAAATAACTTTATACCGACATTCCGTTCATCATTCATTAACCTGGATTTGTTCGGAATGTATAATGTTGGTGCGCTGCCATACCAGGATATGTACGCCTTACCGGGAAATATAAATCTGCTGTCAAAATCATTTACATTCAGGACTTTGAAAGTGAATGAAATATTCGGAGAAAGAGTC
>JBATIA010000522.1:0-4151 GCA_049667415.1 Ignavibacteriaceae bacterium | reverse complement strand
TAGCATTTCACGGAAAGATTGATGACAATTGGCAAGAGCCGGACCGAGTTCAAAATCGTTATTTAAAAAATGCCTTGGATGAATTACTAGCCAGCAAAGAAATTTCCGTTCCCGAGACTTTTACGATTGGCTGCACAATTAAGTGGAGGAAGTAAGAAAAAGGGAAGCATAGTCTTATTAGCTTCCCTTTGAATTGTTTACTTGAGTATTATAAATTTCTTCGTATCAATAAAATTACCTGTAGATAGTATATACACATACATTCCACTTGGCAGGTTTTCAGCATCAAAAGTAACAGAATAATTTCCGGGTTCTTTAACTTCATTAACTAACGAAGCCACTTCAGTACCAAGAATATCATAAACCTTTAATGATACATCTCCTGGCGACTTAATTGAGTACTCAATTGTTGTAGTTGGGTTGAAGGGATTAGGAAAGTTTTGTGATAAACGGTAATCATTATTCTGTAAATCTGTACTAATCTTATTAAAACTACCAAAATAGATTAATACTGTAGATGACCACTCAGAAATGTGTTCTGCTAAATCAATAGCACGTATTTTATATTCTGCTTGCTTTGGTATACCAGATCCTTCAATTCTGAGTTCTGTGTCTATGTAATTATCAACATCGCCATTAACATAGCTAATGAATTGCCAACGCCCCTAGGAACCGGGAAGTTTTCTTATTCTTCTCTGAATTTCATATGCATTTTCGTTAATATAAACATCAGGTGCGTTATTTAATGACCAGGTTAATTTTGGATGTGATACATCACCTACCATATAAGCCACTACAGCCAGATTTTGAGGTACCAGCGGAATGTCATCATAATATTTATACCTGAGGTTGTTTCGATTGTTAGTTCCCAGATTATCTTTCCAGATTGCATGCACATCATTTTCAGCTGCAGAAAGGTTAACAATATTTACTGGTGTTAAATTTGGGTCTTGGTAAATAAGATCGTATTCTAAAAATTCAGTACCATTAAATCCCATCCGAGATATTCGATATGGACCAGGGTACGGATCATTGGTTTTATCCCATGCAGAAGTATATGGTTTATTGTTTGCTGTTCTTGTAGTAAATATTTGGTTTACATCGTTATTGCTATTGCTATTTCCTGTTCCTTCGTAATGATTATCAAATATTCGTCTGACTGTCCATTGGAAAGTTGGGGGTACACCAAGATTAAAGAATACATACAAATACAAATCATCAACGACAAATCCAAGATTTGTAGGGGAACCACCCGACAAGATACCCAAAATTGGTAACATCGTACCGCCAACAACATTGCTTCTCCATTTTAGCTGGTTAGTTCTATTCCAAGTAAAATAAACAGTATCCACAGTTCCAGAATTTAAACCTATTCTTGGATTTGATGCTATATAAATAGGATCGGAAACTGTTAGAGGTGAAATCCAGCCTGGAGGAATTACATTTATATTATAATAAGAGAAATAAATAGTAGTTCCAACCTGATAAGTTACGTGAAGCTTACCTTTTGAGAATACACATTCAATTGAACTAGGGGTACCTGAAAGATTTAAGTATGAAATATATGACCAATTCGTACCACCATCATTGCTGTATTTAGTTATGATTTTGTTTTCAGTACTTTTTCCATACACAACAAAGATTCTTGCTGCGTCACCTGATATGCTAGGTGAAACAACAGCGGAAGTTTCAAGGTCTGTTGATAATTCAGTATTACCCTCAACATCCATTCTATAATACTTCAGTGAACTGGTTTCCTGAACAATAATATGATTACCGTAACGGTTTGTAAAAATATCATAGTTATTGTCTCCAACAGTAATGTTTGTTTCCATTAAGCTGGTCCAGCCGACTGACTGCGCAAGTGCTGCTGTTGAAAACAGCAGAATAATTAATAATATTATTTTTTTCATTTTAATTGCCCTCTCAATTTAAGTCCGGGATTCAAAAATCCGGAACTTATTTTAATAAAATAGTTTTAATTGTTTTTTTATAGTCGCCCGCTATCATTTGAATAAAGTAAATACCTCCAGGAAGGTCATTTCCTTCATTGTCTTTCCCATTCCATTCAATGGGATATTCTCCGGAAGGAAGATTTTCATTTAGCAATGTTTTTATTTCTTTCCCTAATACGTTATAAATGGTTATTTGAATTTTGCTTTGTTCTTTTACGATAACTTTGGTCATAGTAGAAGGATTAAACGGGTTAGGATAGTTCTGTGATAAATTAAAATTACCTGGTATATGTATATCATTATCTGCTACTGATGTTACAGTATCCTGAAGTAAAATGTACGAGAGATATGGTGGCGGCCAGACAGCCATTGAGAGTAATATATCTTTTCTTCCATCCCTATTAAAATCTCGAATTGTCGAAGGAAGGAAAAACTGAACTGGTTGTGTTGCTTCATCTATCTTTGCGTAATATATATCATAACTATGCTGGTTTGGTTTACCAGTAAAATTCAATATCAACAAATGATTACCAATATTGACTACTAGCTCCTTTTTGCCATCATTATCTATATCCACCACTTGCAAGTGAAATGAGAATAATGATACAAGATATCTTAGCTCAATTCCCGCAACTGGTATATAGCTGTTATCTCCATCAGTTTCATAACACCAGAAGGTCGAAATGCCAGCTGTAAAATCCATACCACCTACCCAAAATTCGGGTTTACCATTATCATCAATATCTTCTGTTGAAGTTATCATATAAGCATTAACACTTGGAGCTAATCCATTCCAGACGATCGAATATTGATTAATATCTTCGGCTTCTATTACATAAACCCCATGCAGACCTGTACCAATTACGAGTTCTGTTTTTCCATCTTCGTCAAAATCATTAATAGCGAAACCTGATGCATCGTCATTTACATCAAATTGTGCTACTTCAGAAAAATTGTCTATTGAACTATCGAAGGTAGCAATGAAAATGGGCCAGTCCATAAATGCACAATCGGTAACATTATTCTTATCAAAGTCACCAAAAGTCATATCATAAATTTGTGCTGTTGTATAATAGTAAAATATAAAATCGAATGTGGTCGGGAATGCGCCGAGACTATCAGCTTTATAGAATTTTCCATTCAGAGTATCTATAGTCTTCAAATAAACTTCTTTAATACCGTCAGAATTTACATCACCGATAGCCGATACACCTATACTTGAAGAATCATATGTATATACTGTGTTGAATATCCCATTATTATTTTGTTCAAGAATTACCACATTTGTTTGGAATGGATAATTAATCCATATACCGCCGTACCATTCAAGCAATCCATTATTATTAATATCATCTATAGGTGCTGTTTCAGTAGCAGAATATGTTGTGAAATCCACACTTTGCCAGAATTTAAATTTATCAGCATATAAGGTTGTATCTATTTCCCAAACGTTGATTATTGTGGTGTCAAAATCTTCGGTGTAATTGTTTTGGTGTGATGCAGAAATAAAGTTAAATTCTTTTTGAGTGCCATCAATGTAAGTAAGCTTGTAACAGTTTGGTGATAATTCTTCAACTTTACCACCTCTTTCAACAAACTGTTGCAGCTCTGCTTCCTTGTCAAAAAGTTTTATTTGCGCAAGGATACTGCAGCTAAAAAACACAAACAAAATATATATTGACTTCATATAAAACTCTTTATTTTAGGGAAAGAAATTACTTCATCCGCTTAGCTATGTAAAACCCGTAAAATATTCTTTCCGAAATTCATATTCTGACTTACTTATTTTAGCTATTAAAGCACAAACAATGTGCCTTGAAAAAGTTAATGTCAGGTAAGCAAAATGAATTTTCCAATAATCAGTGAAGTATAAAAGTAACGATGGGAAGAAAATCATTCCGCCTCGTTTGAAGACGAAGTCTTCGATTTTCTCCAACAGAGAGAGAGAGAGAGAGAGTTAAAAAACGTGCCAGAAAAAGTATCATTCCGTCACCTTCTAACAATAAAAATTTTCTTAAATGAATTTAACTAACGAAGTGATAAAAGTAAAGTTATGATTTTCTTGAGATGAAAAAAGAAAAGCGAGGATCAGATGTATTAAAACATAAATCCGAAATTGAGTGTGATATAAAAGCTGCTTATTTGTTTTTTATTTCTGCCTCTTAATATCTCAACCCCATCATCTAGAAACGATGT
>JBATIA010000521.1:0-3603 GCA_049667415.1 Ignavibacteriaceae bacterium | reverse complement strand
CTCAAAATGTATTGCTTGTTGCATTTTTCCTCCTTTAAATATGTTTATAAAATATTTGAATAATTCCCCATTGAAACTTTGGATAGAAAATTTTGTAATAGTGTTCTTTGCAGAAAAGATTTTCCGGTGAGATTTTGGAATGAAGTGTAGAAATAAATTTATTATTTAATACCATCGCTTTCCTTAATAAATTTTTATTAAAGAAAGTAAGTACTTGTATTGCGTATCAGTTTACCCGCCCTCCCAATTTGAAATAGTTGTGGCAATAATTTGCAAAATCAAAAGTTAAGAATCAAGTGGAAGGCGCTTAACGTTTGCCTACAGTTTATAGTTGGCAAATAAAAAAGCCCTGATATAACAGGGCTTAATTGCTATTTGTTATTTCATCAAAACTAACTTTTTTGAATCGGTAAAGTTTGCCGTTTCAATCCTGTATACATACACTCCGCTCGATAAATTGCTTCCGCTGAAATTAACTTCATATCTTCCTGCCATCTGCTGAGAATTTACTAATGTAATTATTTTCTCCCCCAGCATATTGTAAATCGATAGTTTCACAAATGCAGCTTCTGGTAACAAATAGGTAATTGTAGTCGATGGATTGAACGGGTTGGGATAATTTTGATATAAACTATAAGATGTTGGAACCTCAATTACTTCTTCATCAACAGGCATTACCTCGTCGAATTTATTTGTCAGAATAAATTCCATGAAAGACTTTGCCTGATCTTTGTTCATATAATAAAGTGGATAGCTGAGTGTAACAGTTTTAAAATCGTTTCCTATGTACTCAACTCCAACAGGCTCACCTTTAAGAAGTCCTTGTTGCGATGTTGAGTCAAAGTTGGTTCCATATCTGAATATCTTAATTCCTTCATTTGATGGTTGAATCTTTTCAACATCCTTTAAATGATAATCATTTGATGAAAGTGTCTGCAAAGAATCAACAAAAATATTTTCGTATCCGGAAGCAGATCCGATTGCCTCATTAAACAAAGCAAATATTGTACTCTTCGTCTCTTGAATTTTAAGGTAGTCGAATATAAAATCCCCATTATTAAATGTGCCGTTCAATCCGATAACATTTTCGAAAGCCTTTGATGGTCTGTAACCTGTATAGAGAAAATTTCCACCAAAGTTCAGGTATTTCATTATTTCTCTTTTAAAATCAAATGGAGCACTCATATCCGTCACATCATTGCCGTGCCAGATTACAGTTGAAAATGCACCCAGATCGGCTAAATTAATTTCACTTTCTTCAATCAAATCATATTGCTCACTTACAAAGTGAGTTAACAATTCATTATAAAAATCATCTACTTCCTGATCGGTAGGATTCATAGGTGAACCGTCACCATCCGCTGTTTCATCGACAATAAGAATTCCCTGATCAAGTGAAACAACCCTTGATCTTAAAGTTGTATTGTCCAGACTTTCATTTAATAAACTATCAACTGCCTTAACAGTGTAGTAATAATATGCTCCATTAACTGCTTCATTATCAAAATAGATAGTATCCTGGTAAATTGTTTGATTTAATTTGTTACCCAGCTGACCCTCTGTAGCTGAACGATAAATGTTATATCCCAATAAATCATACTCGTTATTTTTCAGCCAGGAGAGTTCAACCTGGTGCCACAAAGGTGTAGCTGTAAATTCCTTTGGTGCGGATGGTAATTCAACTGGTGTCGCGGATCTTTCGACAATTAAACTCTCATAGCCATCGTGGTCTAAAACTGAAACTCCTACATAATATAAATTGCCCTCAGTCAAATTGCCCAGAGTAAATAAAGTATCTGTCGTCGTGAAAACCGTATCATAAATCCCTGACTGAGTACCGAAATGAATTTTGTAACTCTCAAAATCCGGCGATTGATTGGGACTCCACATAGCTATAATTGAATTTCCGGTGCCTGCATCAACAAGTTTGTAATTCTGAACCATGGTTGGTATAACAATATTCATCAACAAAGTAGCGCAAGATGATTTAATTACCTCAGCACAATATTCCATATTATAATTACCGATAGTATCTGCCGGAGAATGGTAGTAAGGGCTGAAATTTGTTTCTTCAAAGTAAACTGATGGGAAACCACGCTGCCAGAATGAATGACTGTCGGAACCACTGCTATTGAGACTTCCGTTTCTAGGAGAAAGAACAGAATAATTCTCGATACAATAAAAGGCAAGATCACGCAGATAGTCGAAACCACTGTACCTGTTAATATCCACCTCACTCTGATTGGCAGGATAGTAAGTATGGCTAATCATATCATGATTTATCATAATTTTAATATTCATCCCCTCAACTAAAGCTTTTTGGGCATAATCTTTACTGCCCCATAATCCGTACTCTTCTGCAGCAAAAGTTATAAACTTAATTGTAGATTCTGACTGAAAATTATTTGCCATAACTACTCTGGCAATTTCAAGAACTGCTGCTGTGCCGCTTGCGTTATCATCAGCCCCGGGTGCAAATACCATTGGGTCGCCCGAGGAATAAGAATCATGATGACCTCCAACTATATTGTACACTTCAGGTTCATAAATTCCGGGAAGCGTTGCTACAACATTCTTTTGCCATGTTCCCTGATATTGAAAAGAATCTAAAACAACATCAGTGAAACCCATTTGTAAAAATTGATTTTTTATCCAGTCAGCAACAGCATCGCGTGTATCTGCAAATAAAAATCTGGTTTGAAAATCCTGCAGGCTTTGAATGAAATACCTAACACTATCCTGATTGATTGAGGAAGTGAGTTGAGCAATTGTCGAATCACTAATTGACAGTATATCCTGATGCCAAATTCTTTTTATATTCTTAAAAGTATTGTCAGTATTAAGTTCAGTAGTTGTCAAGCCGGCAAGTAGATTTTCCACAGGCTTAAGAGATAAATTTTTAACTATAACAAAATGTAAATCTTTATAAATAATCTCCTCACCCAATAGTTTGGCAGGTATATCTGAATTAATTTTTGAACTAATCAGAAAAAATTTATCACCCGGTAAGTAATCATCAAGAATAGAAAATTTAAGTCCTAAATCTTTAAGCACTTGAAGATTTTCCGAATTGACAACCGTTATGAGTTGGTTTTCATTCAGGTAAAGAATAGGAAGATTTAATTTTTCAAGATGATTATTAATATTATCATTATCTATTAGCAGAGACATTACGTGTGAATTTAAATCCTGCGAATAAATTTTACCCAACGAAATTATAAACAATAAAATTAGTAAACGTGAAAAATTCATATTAAACCTCACAGAAAAAATTATTCAATTGATAGAGAATTTGGGAAGAAGAAAAGTCAGATGTAGATTGTTCTAAAAATAACACTCAAGCTGCCCAGTATCTATCCGGAAAATTACTTATTTGTTAAAAGATGTATTTAAACTTAGAGAATCAATTCTAGATATACTAACCTCAATTTAAGTGCAAAAAAAAAGCCCCGGATCCGGTTGCTGCCGGACGGGGCTTTAAGATCCTGCCTTTAACTCAGGATGACATCGTTTGCATTATTTCATTAACATAAGTTTCTTCGATGCTGTATAGTTCGCAGCTTCTATCCTGTATACATATACTCCGCTAGATAAATTGCTTGC
>JBATIA010000520.1:0-1693 GCA_049667415.1 Ignavibacteriaceae bacterium | reverse complement strand
GTCAATAGGGAATCCAAACGTATCATAAAGCTTGAAAACATCTTCTCCCGGAATAAGTTTTTCATTTTTCTTATTTAACTTTACAATTATCTCTTCAAATAAATCAATCCCTCTATCTAACGTTGCGTTAAAGCTTTCTTCTTCACCCTTGATTACTTTTTTAATATATTCTTTCTTTTCTTTTATCTCAGGGAAAACTTCTCCCAACGTTGTTGACAAAACATCCACCAGCTTGTAAAGAAAAGGTTCGTCAAGATTTATTTTCCTTCCATATCGAGCCGCTCTTCTTAAAATTCTACGCAGAACATAACCTCTGCCTTCATTACCCGGTACCGCACCATCGGCTATTGCAAAAGTTAATGCACGTATATGGTCAGCTATAACTCTTATTGGTATGCGGTCCTCTTCCTTTTCATACTTAATTCCTCCGATGTTTACTATTTCATCAATGATTGGTGAAAACACATCCGTATCGTAGTTAGAATTTTTCTTTTGTAAAACAGCACAAACACGTTCAAAACCCATTCCTGTGTCAACATGTTTTGCAGGTAAATCATGAAGCTTACCACTTTCATCCCGATTGTATTGAATGAAAACCAAATTCCATATCTCTATGCACTCAGGAGTGCCTGCGTTAACATATTCCGGATTATCAAAATCATCTCCAATGTTAATGTGAATTTCTGAGCAAGGGCCACAAGGACCGGTTTCTCCCATTTCCCAGAAATTATCTTTCTCACCAAATTTTAAAATATGATTTGGATTGATGTCAGTTTTTGTTTTCCATAATTCGAATGCTTCATCATCATCTTTATAAACTGTAGCCCAGAGTCTTTCTTTAGGAAGTTTCCATACTTCAGTGAGAAGTTCCCATGCCCATTCGATAGCTTCAGCTTTGTAGTAATCCCCAAATGACCAGTTGCCCAGCATTTCAAAAAAAGTGTGGTGGTAAGTGTCGTGCCCAACTTCCTCAAGGTCATTGTGTTTACCGCTAACCCGAATGCATTTTTGTGTATCTACTGCACGCTTATAATCTCTTCGTCCTGTTTCAAGGAAAACATCTTTGAACTGGTTCATACCAGCATTAGTAAACAAAAGTGTAGCGTCATCAAAAGGAACAACTGGGGCAGAAGATACTATTTTATGTTCTTTGCCCTTAAAAAAATCTAAAAATTGTTTTCTTATCTGATTAGAATTCATTGTTTTCATTATTGATTTAATTAACAGGCAAAAATACTAAAATAGGTTGTAAGCATAAATCCTTGAAACTTATTATGTGTCTGACGGTCATAATCGACGTTCCGCCATTTAAGGATCTCCCATTTTTAGGTTTTTCAATCAATTTCATTAAAAATGAAAATGGTATTCAAATTGCACAAACGTGAACCTCAATTAAATCATGGCATTTAAATAATGTTCTTCCTCAATACATCAAGTAGGGGAAACATCAAATAATGAAGGCAGAAACTCTTAGGGGTAAAGTAAATTTTATGGACAAACAAAAAGAAATAGAACTAGTAAAACTGGAAGTTTTAGGATGCATAAACGAAAATGAGATTAAAAACCTGCGCGTCATGAAAGAAAATGACGAGGACTTTCCCTGGAAGGAACTTGCGCAATATCAAAACCTTATTTCACTCCTTCCCACTATGTTAGTAACAGATATACCTTCTCCCTGTGCAAAAGATAATAT
>JBATIA010000519.1:0-1836 GCA_049667415.1 Ignavibacteriaceae bacterium | reverse complement strand
TGTACCCCCGGTCATTTATACAAATTATATAAGATATAATTCTGACGATGAAGAAGGCAAACCAATTTTTGAAAATGGAATTTCAGTCAGAGACAGCATTCTTGTTACGTACAAAGACAACATTGTTACCTTCCAGTTTGCTGCGTTAAGTTATTACAATAGTTCCGATAACCAGTACCGATATAAGCTGGAGGGATTTAACGAAAATTGGATACAGCTTGGTAATAATCATACTGTAACGTTTACAAACTTATCACCCGGAGATTATAAGCTCATTGTAACCGGATCCAACAACGATGAGTTGTGGAATGATGAAGGAAAGTCTTTGTTTATTGAAGTAACGCCACCATGGTGGAGGACAAATATTGCTTACGCACTTTATATAATTACGTTTTTTAGTTTCTTGTATGGAATACGAAAAGTTGAAATTAATCGTCGTGAACAAAAAACAAAGCTTAGAGAAAATGAATTACGCCTTAAAGCCACCGAAGCAGAGAAACGTGCCATTCAAATAGAAAATGATCGCAAGACGAAAGAGCTTGAAGAAGCAAGAGCACTTCAGCTTTCAATGCTGCCAAAGGAATTGCCCAAACTTCCGAACTTACAGATAGCTGCATTTATGAGAACTGCAACAGAAGTTGGTGGAGACTATTATGATTTTATTGAACAGGAAAATGGTGTGTTAAACATCGCTTTTGGTGATGCAACCGGACACGGGCTTCAGGCAGGAACGATGGTAACATTAATGAAAGGATTTTTTACTTCAGATTCGTCAAAACTTGGCCTAAAAGAATTTATGTCTCATTGCAGTCGTGTTATTAAAGATATAAAGCTTGGCAGAATTTTAATGTCATTCAGTTATTTAAAAATTGAAAATAATAAACTTCAAATAACCAGCGCTGGAATGCCTCCGATTTATTATCATACTAAAGAGACCAACCAAGTAGAAGAAATTATTATTCAAGGAATGCCTTTAGGTGCTATGAGAAACGCATCGTATAGTGTTATTGAAAAGGATTTAAAAAAGGGCGATACAATTTTATTACTAACCGACGGTTTACCCGAACAGATGAATAGTAATGAGGAAATGTTTGATTACTCCCGTGTAAAAACGAGCTTCAACGATGTTATCAGTAATTCACCGGATGAAGTAATCAATAAGCTTGTTACTACTGGTGATGATTGGATGAATGGAAGGATTCAGGATGATGATATCACTTTTGTTGTTATCAGGGCAAATTAAATTCCGGAAATGAAAGAATATTTAAACACATAATGGAAAAATACATTATATTCCAAATGTCCCTACTGTCTTATTAATAATTTTTAGTCATAAATTAGTCAGGAAATATTTTGATGAAAGAAAATGTAGAACTGGAAATTAAACTACCCAACATCCCTGATATTGAGCTTGTTGCCATTGAAAGCCTGCAGATAATGGGGAGGCATTTAGGAATTTCCGATGATAAGATTGGTGAAGCAAAGATCATCGTTACAGAAGCAATCATAAATGGTCTTGAACATTCAGGCGATAAAAATCCGTATGTGCAAGTTGAGTTCAGCATGGATAAGGAAAAATTAATTATCCTGGTAACAGACTTTGGAGGCGGTTTTAAGCCGGGTGATGTCGAAGATCCGAAAATTGCGGATAAAATTCACAGTAAGGATAAACGCGGTTGGGGTCTTAAGCTAATGAAATCGATGTCTGACGATATGATCATTGAGTCTGGCCCCAATGGAACAAGAATAACAATTACTAAAAATTTAACCTAAGTGGAGACAATTAATGAGCACAGAATTTAGTTTAGTTACAGAATTACACGATAAAGCCCTTGT
>JBATIA010000518.1:0-2092 GCA_049667415.1 Ignavibacteriaceae bacterium | reverse complement strand
GTTCAAAGCTTCGCAATGAATTAAAGATGAGAGAATTTGAATCTAAGAAACAGCGTGAACTTGAAACTATTAAATCCAGATTTTTTGCAAATCTTTCGCACGAATTTAGAACGCCGCTTACTCTTATCCGCGGACCTGTTGAAGAATTAATCAACGGAACCGCTGCTGAGAATCAGAAAGAATATTATCAGCTCATTCAACGTAACAGCGAAAAGCTTCAGGAGTTGATTGATCAGCTTCTTGAATTAACTCAGCTTGAAAATGCTGCAATTCCTCTTAAGGCGAGGCAGGAAAATTTAGTGAATTTATTACGTGGAGTTTTTTATTCGTTTGATTCGCTTGCAAAAGAAAAAGAGATAAAGTTATCATTTAATGCAGACAGCGATAAGTTGATTTGCTGGGTGGATAGAGATAAGCTCGAAAAAATTGTCAACAATCTTTTATCAAATGCTTTCAAGTTTACGCCAGCAAAAGGAGAGATATCTTTTAATATTCATCAGCAGTCTTTTGACGGAAATGAATACGCTATTATAAAAGTAGCAGACACAGGGATCGGAATACAACCGGATAAGCTTCAAAATATTTTCGATCGCTTTTACCAGGTTGACGATTCAACAAGAAAAAAAATTGGCGGCTCAGGTATTGGTCTTGCTCTGGTTAAAGAACTAGTTGATCTTCATAAGTGGAACATTGACGTAAAGAGTGAAGTGGGTAAGGGTACTGAATTTTATTTGAGAATTCCATTATCGGATAATTACTTATCTGAAAACCAAAAAGACCTTGAAGGAGTTATTGATCAACAATTAGTGGAAAATGAAATTCAAACTAGTGCTGGCCACAAGTCTCTGTCTTTGGATGAGGAAATCGAACAGGAAATCCTGGAGAAGAAAAAACTGGCGGATTCAAAACCATCAATTCTTATTGTGGAAGATTCAGAAGATGTCCGATCATATATAACCGGGTTATTAAAGAATGATTACATAATCAATGAAGCAACCGATGGCGAAGTTGGAATAAAGAAATCGGCTGAAGTGATGCCCGATTTAATTATCAGCGATGTTATGATGCCTTCAATGGATGGATTTGAGTTCTGCAAAAAAATAAAAACCGATTGGCAGACGAGCCATATTCCGGTGATACTTCTTACAGCAAAGGCTTCCCGGGAGAGTAAGATCGAAGGATTGGAAACCGGTGCTGACGATTATCTAACAAAACCTTTCAACTCAAAGGAATTGTTGGTGCGGATAAAAAACCTTCTCGAACAAAGAAAATCCCTCCGTGAAAAGTTCAGTAAAGAAATTAAAATTGAACCCGCTTCAATTGCTGTTAATTCACTAGATAATGAATTTCTTAAAAAAGCTTTTGTTATTGCTGAGAAAAATCTATCGAACACTGAATTCAACTCGGAGGCTTTTGCTAAAGAAATGTTTGTTAGCCGAAGCCAGTTACATAGAAAGTTACTGGCAATTACGAGTCAGGCACCCGGTGAATTTGTCAGATCGTTCCGGTTAAAGAAAGCCGCATCACTTCTTATTGAAAAGAGATTAAGTGTCACACAGATTGCCTTCGAAGTTGGTTTTAACAGCCCATCACATTTTACTAAAGCATTCCGCCAGCAGTTTAAGTGTATACCTACTGAGTTCACACCGAAGGTATAAAAAGGGTATAGGGTATAAGGTATATTAGTTTACAACGGCGAAGCTAAAAGCGAAGCCGTGTCATTTATTAGCAGTCATTGGTTGTAGTTTTGTCAGTTACCTGTTATGGTCAATAAGTTAAAAATTCGTTAGGAACCCAAACCACTATTAACTAAAACCAGGAACTAATAAACCAGAACTAAAAACCAACAAACAATAACCAACCACTATACCCATATACCCCCTTTCCCTACCATTTTGCAACAAAATCGCTAATGTTTGACACAACAGCGACAGCAATCGCCTGCTGAATCAAATAACTTTGCCCTCATATTTTCAAAACAATTTAAATCAATCTGAAAGGAACAAAACAATGAAAAATCTTTTACTCGTCGGAATCGTAGCATTATTAAGTATAGCCGTAATGCCGCAAACCATTCCGAATTTACCTATAC
>JBATIA010000517.1:0-3307 GCA_049667415.1 Ignavibacteriaceae bacterium | reverse complement strand
CTCAATTACCATGTGTTGGAAACCACCGCAATTTCCAAATGTTGGAATATTGTTTTCTCTGGCATAAGTAATTGTTTTTATTACATTTTCCATGTTTTTATATGGTGAACCTGGTGCAATCCAAAGTCCACAATACATATTTTGAAATGCAGTTTTGAAGTTAAGTGTGTCTGTTGAAACCCAATCAAACTGAATTTCATCTTTGAATATTTTTTGAACTTGTCTAATACTATCATTCAGTGCATGATGCGTTGAATAAACAGGATTAAAGTCTCCTAATATTGCAATTTTATATGTCATTTTTCTTTAAGTTTTTGTTCTGTTTATATCTGAAGAGTCGGGGTCATGGCATGACGCACAACGTTCTAGCATAAGTGTAGTGCGGGATTAGCAGCACTTCACTTTCAGCTTGCCGAGGTGATTTTTTTAGTACCCGGTTCATTCAAATTTAGCTCTTTAGCCCGCATTACGCTTATACAATGTTGTGTGTAGCTTTTTTATTTCACCGAATGTAACCCGACTATATTTCCTTCTGTGTCTAAAATGATTGAACAAAAACCATGTTCTCCAATCGGAAACTTGTCTTGTAAAACTTTACCACCTGCTTTTTCCACCCTTGCAGTTTCATCGGCACAATCTTCGCAAGTGAAGTAAACCAAGGTTCCACCAGCTCCGGGTTTCATTTCGCTGGTCTTACATAATGCCCCACTAATGTTACCATCTCCCTGTGCCCAAGGAAAACTCATCATTTCCAAGTCACCAAACTCTCCAGGTGCCTGCATTGGTATCATTTCAATATGTAAAACGGTTTCGTAGAACTTTTGAGCTCTGCTCATATCTTCTACATAAATTTCCACCCAGGTAAACGGATTCTTTGATTGATTTGCCATAATGTTTTATTTTATTGTTTAACGTTGATTTGATATTTGAAAGCGCGCTACTTTTTTCTGCAAGAACATTCGTGATGTTTGTCAATGTATTTTATGGATTCTATACACAGTTCTTTTAAAACTGGAATATCGATATCGGAAAGTTTGTTTACATAGATACAGGCTTTTGCCATTTTGAATTTACCAAGGTCAGCAATTAATGTTTTGCTTTTGTCTGTGTCAGAATAAACGTAAAGCGTAAGTGCTGCTTTTCTTGGTGAAAATGCAAGAACAGGAGCATCTCCTTCGTGTCCGCCTTTGTATTTGTAATGATAACTACCGAAGCCGATTATGGTCGGTCCCCACATCTTGGGTTCTTCACCTGTAATATCCCGTAGTATTTTTATTAGTTCAAAGCTGTCTTTTTTCTTTTGCTCGGTGTTAGCAAATGAGTTTACAAACTCGTAAACGTCTGCGTTAGTTTCTTTCGTTTTTGTTTCTGCCATATTATTTTTTTTAAGTTACACACAACGTTTAGTATATGCGTAGTGCGACCGCATGGGGAGCATTATCGCATATATATTGTTGTGCGTTCGTGTTATAATTAATATTCTGTCGTATGACCTTTTATTGAATCGATATACGCCCCTAGGATTTGCTCAGCTAAACCACATTTATCCTTATTTGAATTTATATATAGTCCAAATCTGTTCATTTCTGATTCCATCCTCTTTAGTAAAATTTGTTAGGGAATTACCAATATATATGAATCATAGTATCCCGAATGGAACCATGATTACATAACATAGTTATAGTTTTTATTATAATTGTCCATTTAATCTTTTAGATAGTCCAGAGGTGTTACCAATTCGAACTTAGGATTGTCTTCAAGAAGATGATTTAAGATCGAGATGTGCCCTTGTCCGAATATGATGAGTACTTTATCACCACCATTCGTTTTTTCCAATATATTTCGATAGATGAAGAAATTCCGTTTGTACCATTCTGTAACCAATTCCACGCCAATATTATTAAAATCAAAGGAGCGCATTAAATACTCTTTGTTATCAATTACCTGGTGGACCTCTTGGTTGGTAAAATAAATGCCTACGGTATCCTTTACCCGCATGGCAATGTCAATGTAATAGCGGTGATTATCAATTATATTTTTCAGTTGGTTTGTATGGATTAGATTTTCTTTTACTGTCTGTATCCTGTATTGCTCATTGAGCGATGTTGTAGTTCTTTCCTCTTCATACTCTTTGTAGAAGGCGAGCGATAAGGTGTCAGCAATAAAGTCTACATAGGGCCCCAGCCAGTTACCATTGGCGTCAATGCATTCCAACTTCTTAAGGCTGAGCTTCTTCGCTACCTTAAATCCAATTTGATAAACTTCATTTCGGGCAGTCTCCAATTCATTTAAGTCCAATTTATCCATTGCATATAATTGGTACAAGCTATCTATTTCTTCCTGGGAGTCGGGTTTCAACTCAATAAAAATTTTGTTGGGTTCAAACTGGGACAAAAGGCTTATAACCTCACTTATCTCTTGTTGCCTTTTCTCGGTGAGATAGTCATCAATTTTCAAGTTGTGCTTGTCCTTTCCCGGATTGTCAAAATGATAAACTCCGAGTAACATTACTTGCGTCTTAGTGTCTTCAGATTCAAAATTTTTATTAAATCTTTCGCAAGAAGAAAGACTTACAAACAGCAGCAAAGCAAGGGTTGATATTGTATAGAATATTCTTATAGTTCTTTTCTTTCTCTGGTAAAATGCCATAACAATCCTGGTATTAATTAGTTTGCGATTTCAAAGCTATTTCTTTTCAAGTTAAAGGCTATGTTGAACAAAATATAAGAAACTTTCGTAAACCATAGTCCCGTCAATTAACTAAATGCAATGTTGTACATTCGTGCCGTATTATTAATTTCTCTAATATATATCAAATCTACTGTCACCTTTTAATAAAGCTAATTCTCCAAAATGTAAACAGTATAACTCAGGTTTATCCTTTAGATACAAAATTTCAAACTCATGCGTGGGAAGTTTTTTAAATTCTGCTTTGTCAATATAAGGAGGTTGAATTAAAGTGATGTTTAAGGTTTTTCCACAAATCAATTCTAATAATTTATCAGAGGGTGGTCTTGTATTAGAGTTTAAAAATCTGAAAATATGATTATCCCCAGTAATTGCCCAATCAGGGTCAATAAATGCTGCATCAATATTCGGTATCAATTCCAATATTTTTGTTGTTGTTACATCTCCATTTATAAATGATATTTTATTTGCTAATCCTGCTGTTTGAGAATTTTTCTTTGCTGTTTCAATACGAGATCTATCTATCTCTACACTATAAACATGTTTAGCATATTTAGCTAGAGATATTGTTGTAAATCCACCTCCTGAACAAGTCTCTAAAACCTCCCTACCTTTGAAT
>JBATIA010000516.1:0-1893 GCA_049667415.1 Ignavibacteriaceae bacterium | reverse complement strand
GATAAAGCTATTGCTTATGCTGAGAAGCTGAAGAAGGAAGCTGAGTAGTAACGCGGAGTTTTGCCAGAGCTATTCTTATTTGTGCATAAGTGATCTTTGAAGTCAAACTTTCCTTCAGCTCTTTAATATTCTCAAATCCTTTAACTGCCTCTTCAACAATCTCGTCGTATACTGCTTTTGCGAATAAGGGAGAAATATCTGTGTCTGGTTCAAATTCAATAATGGATTCTATTTGCATTGAAACAACAGCCTCAGTAAGCTTTCTTGTTTCGGAAATCTCCTTTAACGTGTATTTCTTATCGAGTAGTTTTTTCGTTTCAATGATATTATGCGGAAGAGTAGGTTTATCTTTAGATTCCTTTTTGGAGGATCCTATCAAACGGTGATTTTGAATTATCTCAAGAAAATCGTTTCCCAGCTTATTAAACATCCTGTTGTTGAAGCCCGGTACGCTCAATAATTCTGATTTATTTTTTGGTCTTTTACGCGCTACCTCTTTCAAAACATTGTCGGGACATATTAAATATCCTGATTGCATAAACCTTTCTGCGGCTTTTTTCCTTGCTTCCCTCAAGCTATTAAAAATGTATAATTCGTCGTAGTAATCCTGTTTTTTAATGCTTGCTTGATCTTCGGTTTTTATTTTATCTAAAATATCTCTTTCTTTTTTTGGAAGGTTTAAAAAATTTATTTTGCTTTTACTCTTTAGGATTTTACCTTTTGATACATTTTCTTTCAGGATGGCTTTTAGTTCAGCCGCAGAAAATTTTTTACACGAACCAAAATGCTTGAATAAAGAAGCACTTTCTTTGACTTTTTCGCCTTTAAGTATTTTTATTAAAAAACTCTCTGGAATTTCCTTGTTAGCTTCTTCCAGTGTTTCTATAATTATTTCAGAAATATAAGCTGCTGTTGAATCTTTTATTTTTCCTGAAGATGTGCAGTTATCGCATTTGCCACAACGGTAATCTTCAAGGGTTTCGCCAAAGTAATTCAATATAAACTTGAACCTGCACTCGTTAGTGTAAACCAGCTCTACCATCTTATCAAGTTTACGCTGGGAATTAAGATAACTTTCATTGATCAGCTTATAATTCAGAATAAGATTTTCCTGGTTAACACGAGGTGCAGTTAAAACGATAGTTTCTTTTGCTATTGCGGGACGGAATGAGACTATTCCCATGTTATCCAGAATATTAAAGGATTCGAATAAGCTTTGTTCAGGGATAGATAATTTATGAGCAATATTTACGACAGAAATTTTAATAGATGAATCGAAAATTGTGCTGCCAAATTCACGAAGAAGTAAAATGAGTGTTTCCTTCAGTTCATCGTAAGTCGAGTTTTTAATAAACTCTTTCAATTTTTCTTTGCTAAATAATATCTGCAGTGAATCCTTTTTTTCATATTCTGATATTCGGCGAATATATCCTGAGTTTTCGAGATACTTTAAAGTTGAGTGAAGCAAGCCTTGTGAAACTTCGACTCTCACGTATTTAGAAATATAATCCTTGTCAACAATAAGCTCTTTATCTGAAATACTCCCAACTGCAATCCGGTTAAAATCACAGATTGCTTTATAAATTTTTTGTATCAGATCTTTATTTGGATGAGAATTGGAAATGAAAAAGTTCTGGATTGCCAGATCTCCTTCATCGTGTAGAAGATAACAAAATGATTCTTTACCGTCACGCCCTGCTCTTCCAATTTCCTGGTAGTAGCTTTCTATAGATCCTGGAGTATTATAATGAATGATTAATCTGATATTTGCTTTATCAATGCCCATCCCGAATGCATTAGTTGCAGCAATAATTTCATTTGTTCCATCTAAGAAGTCTTCCTGTACTCTTCTTCTTTCGGGCGCACTTAATCCTGCGTGATAATAATTGCATC
>JBATIA010000515.1:0-2541 GCA_049667415.1 Ignavibacteriaceae bacterium | reverse complement strand
GGCTTATACAGCTGCAAAATTAGATCCCGTAGATTCATTAAGGTATGAGTAAATGAGATTTGATCAACTCTTCTCGATTTCGTTTCAATCAATTCTTAACAACAAGTTAAGAACATCACTTACTATTTTAGGTGTCGTTGTTGGTATATTCTCAATCATTGTAATAATGACCATCATTACAATGCTGCAAAATAGTATTGAAGGTGGGCTGGCAATGCTTAGTAAAAATACTTTTCAAATTCAAAAGTTCGATGCAATGCAAGGACCGAGTCATGATAGAAGCCAGAGAAACCGAAAAGATATTACAGTTGATGAAGCAAACCGGTTGAAAGAAGTGCTTACCGAAGCTTTATACGTTGGTGTAGAACAATGGGAATGGGGAAAAATTGTAAAATATGGTAACCTCGAAACTAATCCGAATACACATATTGGTGGGCAAACTGTAGACGCGATGCGGACAAATGATTTTAATGTTGAATATGGTCGGGATTTCAGGGAAAGCGATATTCAATATTCTGCTGACGTATGTATAATTGGGCAGGATATTGTAGAAAAAATTTTTCCGAATATGGATCCGGTTAATCAAATAGTCAGAGTAGATAACAAACCGCTAAGAGTAATCGGGGTAATGGAAAAGCAGCCGGAAATGTTTGGAGAAAGTCACGATAATTATGTGCTCATTCCAATAACAACATGGCAGTCTATGTACGGTAAGTATGGAAAAAGCGTGCACATAATGGTTACTGCTCCTGATGCGGAATCTTATAATGATGTAATTGAATCGGCAATTGGTCATTTCAGAAAAATAAGAAAAGTTGAAGTAGGTCAACCGGATGATTTTTCGATTTTCAGTAATGAATCTTTAATTACTCAGGTTAATGATATAACCGGACCCATTAAGATTGGAGCCCTCGCGGTTTCTCTTGTTGCATTGCTTGCTGCAGGAGTTGGAATCATGAATATTATGCTTGTTTCAGTCACAGAACGTACCCGGGAGATTGGGATACGTAAGGCTGTTGGAGCGAGAAAATCCAGTATATTAACCCAGTTTCTAATTGAGGCAATAATACTTTGTCTGGTTGGAGGTGCTGTAGGGATTATTATTGGAATTGCTATTGGAAATTTCGCGGGTAGTTTTCTTAGTGCTCAATTTGCTATTCCAATTGACTGGGTTATTATTGGAATTACAATGTGTATAATAGTTGGATTAATTTTTGGAACATATCCTGCATACAAAGCCGCTAATCTCGATCCCATTGAATCATTAAGGTATGAATAATTGAAGATCAATCAACTATTTAGTATCGCATTACAATCAATTGTAAACAACAAGCTTAGAACCTCGCTTACTATTCTTGGTGTGGTTGTGGGTATCTTCTCCATCATTGTGATTATGACAATAATTACAATGCTACAGAGCAGTATTGAAAATGGACTATCTCTCCTAAATAAAAACACATTTCAAATTGAAAAATTTGACAGGATGCAGGGTCAGGGAGGTGGACAGGATAGAGCATGGAGAAACAGAAAAGATATTACCATTGATGAAGCTTACCGGTTGAAGGATTTATTAACGGATGCTTTATATGTTGGGGCTGAACAATGGCAATTCGGAAAAGTGGTCAAATTTGGTAACTACGAAACTAATCCAAACATTAGTGTTGCCGGTGAAACAATTGACGGAATAAAAACCAACAACTGGAAAGTTGAATACGGCAGAGATTTAAGAGAGAGTGATGTCCAATATTCCACCGACGTTTGTTTGCTCGGACCAGATGTAGTTGATAAAGTATTCCCAAATGTAGATCCAATAGGTCAAACGGTAAGAGTAGATGGAAGACCGATGAGAGTAGCTGGTGTTCTGGAAAGACAACCAGCAATGTTCGGGCAAAGCAGAGATAATTACATCGTGATACCTATTACAACCTGGCAGGCGATGTACGGTAAGTACAATAATAGTGTAAATATTATGGTTACGGCTCCTAGTAAAGAATCTTATAATGATGTTATCGAAGCTGCAATAGGTCATTTCAGAAAAATTAGAAAAGTACCTCCCGGTGAACCAGATGATTTCTCCGTTTTTAGTAATGAATCAATGATAACACAGGTAAATGATATAACCGGACCAATAAAAATTGGTGCACTTGCTGTCTCACTGGTTGCGCTTCTTGCCGCCGGAGTTGGAATTATGAATATAATGCTTGTTTCAGTTACAGAACGAACGCGAGAAATTGGAATACGTAAAGCTATCGGTGCACGAAAGTCTAGCATCCTAATCCAATTCTTAATTGAAGCAATTATACTCTGTGTGGTTGGAGGTTTGGCAGGGATAGTAATTGGTATTGGTATCGGGAATTTTGCCGGAAGTTTCTTAAATGCACAAATGGCAATTCCCTATGATTGGGTGATGATCGGCATCACTATGTGCATAATCGTTGGACTTATATTCGGTACATATCCAGCTTATAAAGCTGCAAACCTTGATCCGATAGAAGCGTTGAGGTATGAGTAATAAATAATTTGATTAGTGTTGGTTTTTAG
>JBATIA010000514.1:0-3575 GCA_049667415.1 Ignavibacteriaceae bacterium | reverse complement strand
GTTTCACCTAAATTTTTATTTATTAAATCATTTAATTATCGTCATCTTTCTTGTTTGGATGAATGAACCAGCTTTGAGTTGATAGAAATAAATTCCGCTGGACAAGGACAAGTCACGACTTGTCCCTACATCGAATGTCACTTCGTATTCACCAGCAGGTTTTTCTTCATTTACAAGAGTTGCGATTTCATTTCCGAGGATGTCGTACACTTTTAATGTTGTAAAGACGACCCGCCGGGTCGTCTCTACTGATGGTATCGTGAATTTTATTTTTGTGCTTGGATTAAATGGGTTCGGATAATTCTGAAAAAGTATAAAGTCCGATGGAAAATCATTTTGTTCAACAGAAGTAATAGTATTGTACTCGTAACAACCAATATCAAATCCGCTTCCTTGTGGTCGGGAAATGTTGTCGAGGTCTTCAAATACTGTTGGCAAAACTAAATTTGTTCCGGCATCAACGGCTTGAGCATTTTGCAAAAGATGAAAATTACTATTTGTGTGATCAACAAAAATCTGGCTTTCAGGATCTGCAATCATTGAATGAAGATCATAACCAAGTGATTGCCATTGACTTAGTGTCATATTTGAATTTCCGTCATCATCACTTAACCTGTTGACAAGTACATTGTAATCGCTTACAAATCCAGTCATTGACGCAGCATCAACGGAAATGCTCCCTCTAAAGCTGTGATGATTAATCAGAATATTATTGTAAAGAGTATTCCCTGTTGAACCGTTCACAGAAATGATGCACCATCTTCCATCTGATGGCTGGATAACTGTGTTGTTATAAACTTTATTATTCTTTGAAGCATCTCCGCCATCAATCTGGTACATCGCAATTCCGGTTGCATGATTGTTATAAATCAAGTTGTTGAAAATTTCTGAATCCTGAACACCGTCCATATTTATTGCAGAACCACCTCCATAACCGTTATCGTGTAAAATATTTCCTTCAACTTCTGCGTTACTGATTATTCCATCACCGCCCATTGAAATATCTCCATTCATATGAATACCGCATCCGTTATTGTTGAATGAATGATTATTTCGGATGATTGGTCTGTCGCTGCTGTTAGAAACATATATTCCGTGTTCATCTGTACTGTAAGAACAGGAATTATTTTCTATTTTGATATCGTCGGTAAATCCTGTAAAAATTCCCCAGCGATAGTTATTGTGGCAATAATTATTTTTTATCGTTATAAAATCAGAAACTACAGCACGAATTCCTGCTCGAGGCTGATCTTTAACTTCAAATCCATCGATCACAATCCACGAAGCATTCTCAATATTAATTCCATCAGTAGTTACAGAGTTTCTTTTATTGATTACTACATTAGTTTCAATTGCTTTAAAAACTATTAGAGAGTTTTGAGTTCCGTTTTCTCTGATATCAAATCCAACATAATTTCCTTCAAAAACTAAAACAGAATCTCCCGCAGAAACCATATCCGCAGCATATTGCAATGTTGCAAAAGCATTTTGCGGTGTTAATCCATTGTTGCTGTTGCTTCCATTTTCAGAAACATAATAGGTTGTTTGAGCACTGCTTGTGTTTAAATATAGAAGCAGCAATAAACAGGTTAAAGTGTTGTATTTGAATTTCATAAGTTCTCTCATTTTGTCAATATGGAATAATTTTGCAATAAGAATACCAGATGCACCTGGTTTAATAATTTAATTAGAAGTGATTTTAAGCAAGTTAACAATTTGTTAAAGCGTCAATTATTACATTTTAACCGTCGATTGTGGTAATTTTAAGAGGCTTTTTTATTCAATTTTTAACCATAAAACAGACGATTTTATTGGAGCATTTCAATGAATTTTAATCTCATAAAAAAATCAGAATTTGATAAAGTAAGATCATCCAGCGGTGACTGGGCAGTAAAGATGGAACTCTTCGCAGATATGTGCAGATACAACACGTTGGTTGCAGTTAAGAAAGCCGGCTCAGGACATCTTGGTTCATCGCTCAGTGCAATGGATATAACAACTTATCTTTATTTAAACGAATTGAATTTATTAGAAGTTGGACTCGATTCGCCTGATCGTGATATTTATTTCTCATCTAAAGGACACGATGTTCCCGGATTATACTCTCTCTTTTATGCACTTGGAATTATTCCTGAAGAAAAATTATTAATGTTAAGAAGATTGCACGGACTTGATGGTCATCCTGAAGTTCGTCAACCCGGAATTGAAGCAAGTACTGGTTCACTTGGAATGGGAATTTCAAAAGCAAAAGGAATGGCATGGGCAAAAAATTATAATAAGAGTAAAGGTCACGTTTATGTGCTGACTGGTGACGGAGAATTTCAGGAAGGACAGATTTACGAATCTCTCCAGGCAACAGCTCACCAGAAAGTGAATAATGTTATTGCAATAATGGATCACAACAAATACCAGACAGATATGCTAGTTGCAGATGTAAATAATATTGAAGATGTTGTCGAAAAAGTCAAAGCATTCGGCTGGTATGTTGTCATAATTAATGGTCACGACTATAATATGCTAAAGCATACTTTTGATGCGATGAAGAAATTGAATGATAAACCAAAGATGATCATTGCAGATACAATAAAGGGCAGGGGAGTTTCTTTTATGGAAAAACCTCTCACTGAAACTTTTCAGGGAAAAACTCTTTACAAATGGCATTCCGGTGCACCGGATGATGAAAGTTATGACAAGGGATTAGCTGAACTAACCGAAGCCATAAATAATCTTTCTCAAAAGCTTGGTGTTGGAAAAATCCAGATTCCTGAAAACAAGTCTGAAGGTAAACCAATTACGAAGCTAGATAAAGAATTCGTAACCGAAGCTTACGGTGAAGCTCTTGTTGAACTTGCAAAAACGAATAAAAAATTTGTTGTGCTTGATGGTGATCTTTCTGCTGACTGCAAGCTTCGTAACTTTGAGAAAACGTATCCTGATAGATTTATCGAAAACGGAATTGCTGAACAGGATATGGTTTCAATGGCTGGTGGATTAGCAAGAATGGGACTGATTCCAATCGTCAATACATTTGCAAGTTTTCTTGCTGCAAGAGCAAACGAACACATTTACAACAACGCCGGAGAAAAGACAAAAATCATTTACACTTGTCATTTCTCGGGAATGATTCCAGCCGGACCGGGAAAATCTCATCAGAGTGTGCGTGATATTTCTTTGTTCGGTGCTTTACCGAATGTTACAATCATTCAGCCATGCAATGCTCAAGAAACAAAATGGGCAACAAACTATTGCATAAACAAAGCAGAAGAAAATTGTATGCTGAGATTGGTAATTGGTCCTTCACCAGAAAGAATTCAATTACCGAAAGATTACAAATTCAAAGTTGGAGTTGGTGCTGAACTAACTCAAGGCAATGATGCAATTTTATTTGGATACGGCCCAGTTATGCTTCACGAAGCTTTAGTGGCTGCAGATTATCTGAAGAAAATCGGATTTGGTTTGAAAGTTATAAATATGCCCTGGTTGAATAAGATTGACAAAGAATGGTTGAAGAAAATTGTATCTGATCAGATAAAAATATTTGTGCTTGAAGATCATTCTGCTATTGGTGGTTTAGG
>JBATIA010000513.1:0-2328 GCA_049667415.1 Ignavibacteriaceae bacterium | reverse complement strand
AGTCTGAGAACGTTTTCAACAAAATATTTATAAGGACACTTTGCATAGTTTTCTAACTGAGTTGCGGAAAACTCTCCATCTGCAATTTCGCTCAGCTTATTTTTTAATTCATCAGTAATGTCTTTCGATATAAAACCTGTAAACTCAGATTCACCGAACGGTTCTTCCATTCGCTGTTTATCAATCTCAATTGCCCGGTTAATCTCATCAACATTAATATTTACATAAGATGGAATTTCTATTTCCTTTCTCTGTTCGGGAGAAATTTTTCCCAACAATTCAAGCAGTTCTTCTTTTGAATAAATACAATCCTTAAAATTGTCTCTGTTAATATACCGGATTTCAAAAAGTGAATTGAAATCCTGCAGAAAACTAGATTGAACCAGCTCACGTTTGCCGTCAAATTCAGGAAAAGAGAAATACAGTTTTTTCTTCCAGGTACACAAAGCCTGGTAAAATAAATATCTTTGTTCAACCTGGTGCTGAATTTCTTCGCTTGCAAATGAACCTGAAAAGAAAATCTCAGGAGTAAATCTTGTCGGGAAATCTCCGTCATTCAATCCGCCGATGAAAAGATAATCAAAGTTCAATCCGCGGATTTCATTCAAAGTTGTTATCTGCACTCCGTAACCGGGCTTTTCGGGGATATTATATCTTGCAAATTCTGCGGTTGTTCTAAGCTGTTTGAGATAAAAATGGAGGTTAAATTTTTTATCGCTTCCGAATTCCAATTTTAAAAGATCGGTGATTTCATCAAGAATCTTCAAGAAGGAATTGAAAGCTACCACATCATTTTCTACAACTTCAGGAGGAGCTTTTAACAAGTTAGCAGGAAAATTTAGTTCATAGATCAGGTACAAAATATTTTTTCTGAATTCATCAGGAGTGAGTTTTGAAGAGAATGTTTTTAACAATGCGTTTATTTTTCCCAAATCGGATATGACTGCTCTGTATGTTTCAATTTTTTCTTCTTTGCCAACAGTTTCCTCATCATTTGAAGATAATTCAGAAATTGCTGCTCGCAGCCTGCCGATCCAATTCTCGTAACCGGAAACAATTTTAAGTTCCACAGAAGCTTTGAGGAGGTTCGATATATCAACTCCAATTTTTCCTAAAAAACCGCTACTAAATGCCCTGAAAATGGATTTGAAATAAAAATCGTTTTCAAGAACTTCCAGCAAATTGATTACGGCTCTAACAGGAGGTGAAGTACTTAGAGAAAATCTATCGGTGAGGTTGAAAGGAATTCCGTAAACGCTGAACCTGTCTCTTATTATCGGGGAGTAATTTCCGATCAGATTAAACACTACACAAATTTTTTCTGGTTTAACTTTATCATTTAAAATAAGTTTTTTTATTTCTTTTGCGATCAGCTCAATCTCCTCTTCCCTTCCTGATGCCGCTAGTTGAGTAATCGAATCGTTAAAAGAATTTTCTTTAGTCTCCAACGTATTGATTGACAGATTTTCTCTAACAATACTCAGAAATTTTGAATGGGCAGCTAGTGAAATATCTTTTACTTCCTTAAATCCTTTGGCTATGAAACGGTCGTGGCAGGAGTTCAAATGAGAGAATACTGTGGGATTATATTTGTAATAATCGAGTATAACAAATAGTTCAATTCCTTTTACCTCTGCAGCGGAATTAATAATATCGATTTCAGGCGCTGTGAATTCATCAAAACCGTTAACTAATATAAATTGAGTATCCGGATATAGAAAAGTAAACGCATCATTAAAAACTTTTTTCTCATTTTTATTTAATGATGAATACACATCTCCTGTCTCCTTGAGTTCGTTACTACTGAGTAATCCCTGGTAATTTGTAAATACCTCTGCAATGTCTGATGCCTTCAACTTCTCACTACCAGTTAAATTTTCCGATTCCTCTTTTAATCTTTCAGGATTTATTCCGTGTCTCTTATATTCTGAGATAACATTCTTAATCCGTTCAAGAGTACCGAAAGGAATCTGTTCTTTGTATTGAGAAAAGTAGCGGAGTTTTGTCCTATTAAAGCTATGACTAAGCAGAAGAATAGATGCTTGTTCACTTACCTGGTTTACTGTTCCATCAATTTCAGTTAGCAGCTTCTCTGCAAATGAACCGATGGTTTCAATTTTCAATCCTGAGACAGCTTTATTTTGACTAAATGAAATCAATTCACGGGTAAGATATCTAATTTTTCTTTTTGTAGGTACGATGAAGAGAATCTGATCAACTTTACCTGCTCTAAGTTTATCATCTAGAAAAAGGTCGATATCTATGTTTGCAATGTCCTGTTTAGCTAGAATCGAACTAAAATTCCTTTTTTATACCAAATAAATACAT
>JBATIA010000512.1:0-11708 GCA_049667415.1 Ignavibacteriaceae bacterium | reverse complement strand
GGCGAGCCTTTATTCAGCTCAACTGATAAGTTTGAATCAGGCACGGGATGGCCAAGCTTTACAAAGCCGATCGATCCAAAATATATTGTTAAAAAAGAGGATAGCTCTTTAGGGATGAGAAGGGTTGAAGTGAGAAGTAAATTTGGTGATTCACATCTCGGACATGTTTTTGATGATGGGCCCGAACCCTCTAAATTAAGATACTGTATGAATTCAGCATCTATGAGATTCATCCCGAAAGCAAAAATGGAAGAGGAAGGCTACGGCGAGTACCTGTGGTTAGTTGAGTAACGTTATTTGTTATCACGAGTCCCGACTTTGTCGGGACGAAGTGATCTTTAGATGTAGGCTTAATTAAAAGATTTCTTCAGTCGTTCCCCCCTCGCAATGACGGTCTATTTTTTCATTAGTCGTGACCGACTATTCGGAGACATCCGTTTTTATTAGGCTTTATTCATTCATACTTACTTTCTTACCTTTGATATTTACATTACCATTAGTGGAGGTAATGTTTATATCACCCGGTGTATCTATTTTTATGTTATCCTTTTCGATTACAATGAATGATTTTCCACAGTTTATCCCCAGCATATTGTTTTCAGGATCAATGGTGATATCGTACAGTCCATTCTTCATTGGCGCAACAAGTCTTAGATTTCTTTCATTTACTGTAAGATAGGGTCCATCGGATTTACCTCTTAAGTAAATTCCGCTGGCAAATAGTTTTTGTTGCTTATCATAGATTGGACCGAGAAATATTTCAGAATTCGAATGATGGATATAGAATCTATCTTCGTCTGCCTTGTATCCAATATACTTGTTACTTGATGACCCAATTTGAATGTCTCCATCCACCTGAAGCTTTACATTATCCTTTTCAAATACTAATTCTGATTTACCTTTATTTAGCATTAAAATATCTTTTTCCGGTCTCAATTCAATTCTATATTCATCTGTGTTTCCGGCTGCGCCTATGTATAAACCTTTATCTGTAAGAACGATCTGGGTTTTTCCGTTGGAACTGCGAACTAAAACACCATTGTATTGCTTACCGGCAAGCTTAATATCACCGACACTAACTTGCGCACCATCGTAATTAATATAAGTTACTTTTTTCTGTGAATCATATCCTAAATAATCATCTGTGTTGCTCCCTAGCTTAATATTACCATTTGTCAACACATCAAAATCGTTGTCTCCGATGGTGACCCATGTATTATTGGCCAAAAGTAGAATGTTACTCCCATCAACTTTAATACTGTTTTTTTTAACGAACCTTGAAAAAACATCTAATTTAGAAAGAACATCTTCATTTTTATTAAGTGATTTTTGATGTTCATCCCATTGCGATATTATGCTTGCTGTTTTTGACTCAAGCCTGATAATCATAAAACAACATATCACTAATAGCAGTACTAAAACTGTTATTACAACTTTCTGAAAAGATTTGAAAAATTTCATTTTATCCTCTGATAATAGTTTCAAAATTATTTATCACCTGCAAAAGTGTTTCTGCTTCCACCTAAAAGTGTAGCTCCACACTTTGTCTTGTCCCCAATTCTGGCTATTTGTTTTTTCCCTGCTGTCACGTTGTTTTTTTCCACAGCAATAATTTCTGTTTCACCATGCTTGTAACAAATTACTTTATCTCCGATTCTTGCAACAGTTTTTCCATTAACAGTCAGGTTTGCATCGCTCGCAATTACATAACCACCATGATCTATACAATCACCGGAAAGAATTATCGCTCCTTTGTCAGAGCTTACCTGATCGTCGCAGCCCATTCCAGGGAAGCCTATTTCGAGCACCTGTGTTATACCGTCTGCGCTGTAATTCTTTATAAATTTTCCTTTCTGAAAATATGACTGAATTTTCTGAGGAGAGAACTTCGCATCTGTTGCATTAGAAATGTTACCAATTAATTTTGTATTCTCAATATACAGTTCAGGTTTTGAGGCCGGGTAAAAACGTACAATCTGATATGGCAAAAGCATCCTGTAGCTTGTAGCTTTCCCGATCTTGTACTTATCATTAGGATCTTCAATCATATTTTCCGGAACAATTAAAGTATAACCCTGATATGATGGTACCTGAACACCGATATCAATTATTTCCTGCTTTAATATCTCATAACGATTTAATGGCAATTCCACCGGTGGATTTTTGCTGTGATCCTTTATCCATCCAGAAAAGTTCAGCACTTTGGAAATTCTTTTATGCGGGCTTGCAACCCCCAGCGTGTACGTTTGTTTATCTTTATATCCAATCTGTGCATCACCTATCAGTAAAATAAAATCTACTGTCCAAACGGCATTATCAATGAATTCTAACTTGTAATCTAAATAGTGATTGTCAGGTTCATTCAATATACCGTGCTCACTTAGTTTTATATTTGTTTCTTCACAATGATTCAGCGGCAAAGGCCAATTGGGCCCTGTTAATCCCTTACCTTTATTGTATATTGAATTTATCTGGTCCAGAACACCTTCCCTCGTTGAGTTAATAACATTGCAATCCAATCTCATAATAGCTGATACAGCCATTGTGTGCTTTAACCAGGTTTTGGTAATTATTTCAAACGGCGCGGGGAATTGATTTTCCTTAGGTAAGTTACTTGTTACATCTTCAATGAATTTCCCGGGATCTTTTTGAATATCTTTCTGAAGCGATTGAATTTCTTTTGAGATTTGCTCTATCTCGCTTATCTTAGATTGTACACAGCCTAAATCAGAACCGCATGCCTCCATTTGTTTATTTATTTCTTCAAGTTTACGTGTGAGTTCTTCTATCTTTTTTGTATCCTGTGCTTTTAGTAGGGTGTGTGCAGATAGTAGTAATGTTGATGTGACAACTAGAAAGTAATTAAGTGAACGAGAGATTGTCTTTCGAAAATCGGTATTGATTCTCAAATGTAGCCTCCAGTAATCATTACCTTTAAAAAATAATCTTTGCTTTTAAAATTAACACATTTGAATGAAGAAAACCGGGTAATCGAATTACCTGTGATTTTTTTAATTCATATCTGACAATTATTTAGTTAATACTGATAGACTAAGTTCAATTGAATATCTTCAAATTTTGAATTAGTTTTCTGCTGTGATTTTTGTCCAACAAGGTCAAAATGAACAATCAGATATTTTACAAGATCTTTTCTCTCCAATCCTCAAGCAGGACTTCCAATTTTATAACCCTTTTTGAAATTATAAATAATTTTTCTTGGAGCAGCTATGAAAACAAGAATGTATTTCTTCGTTTCATTTTTCCTGATGTGCTTGATTCCAACTCTATTATCAGCACAGGACATCAGTGTTCATAAATTCATCGGAATGAAAAAATCCCATGTGATAAAAAAGTACGGCAATCCCGTTCACCAGGATAACAGCGATCCAAATATGATGTGCATGTTTTACCAGACTAAAACTAACAGGATGATTTTTGTGTCAGATAAAGATGGTGTTTATCAATCGGAAGCAACAGCAAATTATAATTCCGAAGCAAAAGCAAGAAGCGCTGTTGATGAATTCATATCTGGTTCAGTTGCCGATGGTTTTGCAATTGACACAGTTTCAATAAATGATTTCCAGATTTCAAAAACTGGTGTAAAAGCTGATCTGCAAATAAGTGAAAACAAAATCACAAAGAATTTTGATGTAAGTGTTAAAGCTCACAAGTCTGAAGATTAGTCACAAAATTTCATTAAAACTTTCGAGGTTACTCGTCGTTAGTAGGTTCTAACCTCGAAGGTTACTTCTGCGAATTAAATTTTACCTGCTTATTAAAGTACTTAACGAAAACTTGACGATTAACAGGTTTAATCATTAGCACAATATTTGTAATCAAAGAAGAATGAAAAACAAGTTTTTGAAATTCTCTTTCTTACTTTTACAGATTTTATTTCTCGCTTTCTCCTGTGAAGAGGATCCGGTTGCAAGCAATAACAATAATACTGGTTCACCATCAGATACTGTTGAAGCTGAAGTGCACCGTTTAGTTAATGAACATCGAACAGGAATGGGATTGACGGCGCTTGAGTGGAATGATGTAATCGCAAACGAGTGCAGACAACACAGCCAGGAAATGGCAAACACGAATACATTAAATCACGACGGTTTTAATGAAAGAATAAATAATATCGGAAAAACTATTTCGTGGAGCTGGGCTGGTGAAAATGTTGCATATAATTACGGCCCTCAATCTGTGGTTACTGCCTGGTTAAATAGTCCCGGGCATAAAAGCAACATTGAAAGCAATTCTAATTTAACAGGCGTCGGGGTTGCGTACGATGGCAGCACAATTTACTTCACTCAAATCTTTATCAGAAGCAGCAACTAATATTCAACACCTTTCTTTAATTTTATTTTGAGGAATGTTAATCTTTCTTTGTTTATTTTTTAAATTGTAAACAAATGAAAATAAAAGCTATAATAACCAGTGCAACAGGAATGGTGGGAGAAGGAGTTCTGCACGAATGTCTTCAGCATCCAGATGTTGAATCTGTTTTAGTAATAAATCGCAAACCTTGCGGAGTAAAACACGAAAAGCTAAAAGAAATTATTCATAAAGATTTTTTTGATCTTTCACCTATTGAAAATCAACTTACAGGATATAATGCTTGTTACTTTTGTGCGGGTGTTTCTTCTGTAGGCAAAAAAGAAGAAGAATACAAACGTATCACTTATGATTTGACATTGAATTTTGCTAACGCACTAGTAAAGATTAATCCCTATATGACTTTCTGTTATGTATCAGGTGTAGGAACAGACAGCACAGAAAAAGGAAGAAGTATGTGGGCTCGTGTAAAAGGAAAAACAGAAAATGATTTGTTAAAACTTCCTTTTAAAGCTGCTTTTATGTTTCGACCCGGTTATATTCAGCCAACAAAAGGATTAAAGAACACTTATAAAGCTTATAAAATTTTTGCACTCTTCTATCCTGTTTGGAAAACACTCTTTCCAAAATATGTAACCACACTAAAGGAAATTGGTTTAGCAATGATAAATGTAACATTGTATGGTTCAGATAAGAAAATTTTAGAATGCAGGGATATTGTTTACTTATCAAAAGAATAAATTTTTCTCAGTTTAAATTATAGTTTACTATAAAAGGTGTTTAACTTCTTTAACCAAATCAGGGCGAACAACTGATAATCTCCTCAGCCCGGCAATTACATCTTTTTGTAAGTCTTCAAAATCCAATTCATTCCCCCCACCCAGGGTGTAAGAAATTAGTATTTTATGATATTCTTCAGCCAGCTTTTCATTCCTTGCCATTATTTCACCCATCGCTTCCGGCGCTCCCCAACCAATTCCTCCTGATTCTTCGGTTAAACTTAGCATAAGGCGGCGCATAATAATGCGTGCAGATTCCAGATCACTCTCAGCAATTTTTGAAACAACCACACCCATAGTTGTAACAGCATTCTGCTTTATTATTTTATCTGTGCTGCACAGAAATGAAAAAAGTGCGTTTACTATTTTTCGCTCATCGTACTTGTGAATCTTTTGAAGATTATTTTCAAAATCATTCTGCTCTAAAAGTTCCAGAACTTTATTTTTAAATTTTTTCACTTCATTTTATCCGGTAACAAGCAGTTGGATTTTAATGTTGCCAGGGAATGGAAACGTCTCAAATATTTTTTAAGCCCGATAAAAAACAGGATAACACTTCCTATTACGGCAACTAATCCCATGATAAAGATAACCATAATACCCGGAAACAGTTTAAATGCAGAAATCCCGGTTATCAGCACCATTATTGCTGTTCGGGCATAGGCGAAAAAAGTACGTTCGTTTGCGAGAGATGTTCTTTCAAGCGCAAGGCAATCCCTAAGATCTAATGATTGTTGTTTTGGCTGATCAGCCATATAGCTACCTCTTCAACTTAATTATTATAATCAACAATTTATTTTTCTACCGGAAGCAATAATTTTTTTGATTCATTCTTCCCGCCAGTTTCAGTCTGCAGGTTAGGTGGTATATGCCCCACATCATTAAAAGAAATCAACTTCATCATTCCATTAGGCATCACTCTTATAATAGTTAGACTGCAATTACTAATTGTCATCTGAAGCCATGCCATAGTATCGACTTTAAGAACTTTTGTTACAAAATAACGAATGACGTTTCCATGACATACTATTAAATCGTTTCTATCGTGCTCATCAGGTGAGGGTATTAAAAACTTAGTAAATGCATCTTCAAGATTTAGGACACAACTCTGTAAGTCGGATTCAGTTTCTTCCGCCATAATATCTTCACGCCAGGTTGGAGGTGTACACTCACGAATAATTGTTGACTGTTGAATTTTTAGCTCAGAGAATTCTTCATTTATAATCATAGCCGTCTGTCTTGCCCTTGTCATTGTGCTGCTAATGAGAGAATTAAAATTAACTTGCATCGTTTTTAGTCTCGACGAGAGCAATCTTGCCTGAGCAATTCCAAGAGGCACAAGCTCTTTGCCAACATCGGCATTGCTGGTATCTTTTTGATCATACTGACCATGACGTATTAAATAAATTGTTCTAATTCCCTTTTCTTCGGCATTAATGCTTTGTGGGTAGTTTACCTCAAGCAAATTAATTACTAGCAGAAACAGAATAAGTAATAAATTAAAATTTCCGGTTTTCATTTAAAGTTGATGCATTTTTATTAAATTATTTTTCTTCCAAAGACTGAGATACTTATACAGGCAAATAGAACTGGAAGATAAAATTAGTAACTAACCTTTTTTTAGTCTGTTTAACTTTTTCTTAAAAACATAACCCCCCTTTATGGCTCCCCAAACCTGTTCTCCTTTATCGTCAAACCCACGGTCCCAACTTATTAATTTATCTTTATCTATAATTACCTCTGAAGTAGTGTAGCTCGCACCTCGTAGATCACTACTGCAATTTTTATCTGCAGTGCTTCCCTCAAAGTACCCGTTATCGGCCATGTAAAGTACTACTTCGCAACCTTTTCTTAATGTGAGCGAATCAGGAGTAATTCTAAGCAGTGGATATTCTTTTTTATAGTCGCCGGCAAATCTTAAAGGATCAGGGATGGTATAAACGATGCTTTCAATCTTTCCGTCATTTCTATTCCGTAGCTGATATACCCTTTGTCTATAGGGCTTGCCTTTGTTATCCGCGACTGCCTGCTCAACATAAATCCATGGTCCATCTTTTCTGTCGTTCCAGATCTGAACCATCTCCAGCTCAATATTAAAGTAATTAGTATCCTTTTCTGCCTGCTCTTCGCTTGAGAATGAACCGGTCATATATTCAAGTAAATAATCCATATAGTTTTGTGCGAATGAAGAAAAAGAAAAGTTAATGAAGAAGAAAAAAATTGTGAAGAGTTTCATTTTATATCCTTTGCTATAAAAACAACATAATTCATAAATCAATTAATATTAATATCAAAAATCGTCAATCAATTTACAATATCTAAAAGCGTTGAAAGATAGTAAAATATTCCGGGAGAATTTTAAATTTATACAGGCCCGCCCTTTCTTTCTTTCCGGTAGCAATTCTTTAATTATTTTTACCTGATAAGAAATCAGATTATTTATCCAGATCTTAACTGGCAGGATATTTGAAATATTGCCCAATTAGTCAAACCAATTACTAAAGGAGAGAATAATGAAAAAAGCCTTATTCCTTTTTGCTGCACTTATATTTTTAAGTTCACCTCAACTCTATTCACAAATTACACTTCAAGTGGGTGGAGGACTTGGATATATTTCACCAGCAGGAGATTACGCCGGCTCAACTGTTGACTTTTATAACGGAACAAAATATGGAATGAGCAGCAGTTTCAACTATCATGCAAAAGCGAGGGTTGGTTTACTCGGTTTAAATTTGTTCGGCATAATTGAATATTCCACAGTTAGCGGCAAAGGAGAAAGCGAACCCGGTCAGGGCGAAGTTGAAAACTCGCATGGTATTTTTTCACTTAAAGCCGGACCAGAGTTTAATTTTTCAGTTCCTTTGTCACCTATTGGATTCTATCTTAATGGATTTGTATCAGTGAACACTTTCAGTGGAACGGTAAAGTTTCAGGGAGTCTCGCAGGTGCCAAGCAGTGAAAATGATTTGGAGACTGCGACCAGGTTTGGTGTTGGTGCTGGTGGCGGTGTGCTATTAGATATACTCCCGGTTGTTACTCTTGATTTTGGAGTTCATTTTAATCTTTATAATGTATTCGGGCAGCAGTACACGGGAACAACAACAAATCCCAAACGATTGGATGCATATACTTCTTTAAATGATGATAAAGATCCCCTTTATGGAACGGACGATGACATTTTTATTGTTAAAGATTCACGAGCAATTAACGCCTGGCAGTTTACTTTAACGGCAATGATTGGGATTTAATTTCAGATCAAGAATTTTATTTATTCGTTGAGATTTCAAACGTTGCGGGATCGTAGTTCTGAGATTTAAGTATCTTGTAAATTTCCTGCATTGTTTCATCTGGTAATGTTGGTGTTCTGCTGAGTACCCAACCATACTTTCTGCCTGGGGTACCGACAACAGCCCACTGATAATTTTCATCCAGCCCGATTATCCAGTAGTCACCCCAAAATGGACGGATGCCCAGGAAACTGACAAAGCTTACTTCAAGTTTCGAATTAGTTTTTTTATCAACAACTTTTGCCAATCCTTCCGCAACATCAAGATTACCATCCTCTTCATAACAACTGTTTATTACCACGATATCTCCATCTTCATCAATCTTATATTCGGCTGTTGTTTCATAAGCACATTGATCCTGGAACGAGTTGGGAATTTTAGCAACTTCATACCAAACCCCAATATATTTATCCAAGTCAACTTGCTCAACAGTTTTTAATGGAGGAAGATCCTTATTCTGAGAGGAAGCGCAAGACATTAAAAATATAATTGAAAGGCTAATTAAGGAAACAAGATAGTTATTCATTTTAATCCTTTAAATATTTTATACTGATAAATTAGCAAATCCAATCTCCCCGTGGAAATTAGATTTATCAAGTCAATGACTTTAATACTTTGAGTGTTTAAAAATCAATTCATCGGTACTTCAATCAATAATACTTTTGAATTCTCGTTAGCTGTAATCGAAAACTCATCAGCTTCCCAGATTCCAATTCCATCTCGACTGGACAGGGATTCATTATTAACAGTAATTTTTCCTTCAATTAAAAATAAATACGCACCATTTCCTTTTGTGTGAATTTTATAATCAAGCGATTTGGTTTTTCCCAGATCAGCTAGTGAAAGATAAGCATCCTGATTCAGCCAAAGGTTTCCTTCCTTTTTTTCCGGGGTTACAATAAACTGGAACTTGTTTTTACGTTCTTCAGAATCAAAAAATTTCTGATCGTATCTTGGCTTATGTCCTTTTTTGTCAGGGAAAATCCAAAGTTGTAAAAGTTTTGTAGTACCATCATTGAGATGATTAAATTCTGAATGTAGAATTCCTGTCCCGGCAGACATCACCTGAATTTCATCTGGATAAATTACTCCTTCACCTCCGCTACTATCTTTATGCGCCAATGCGCCTTCCATCGGAACAGTTACAATTTCCATATCGTTATGTGGATGAGTTCCAAATCCTTGTCCGCCTTCGATCTCATCATCATTTAAAACTCTGAGCATTCCAAAGTTAACTCGGTCGGGATCGAAATAATTACTGAAGCTGAAAGTATAATAAGTTTTCAGCCAGCCGTAATCGAAATGTCCCCTTGAATCTGCTTTGTAAATTATCTTTTTCATTTATTTCCTTTTATAGATACTTTATCAAACAATCAGTAGATCCTATAAGTTCTATTATAAAGTAAGATGTGGTTTTTTAGGGGAAGATTCAAAGGTAAATGGTGATTGTGACTATGAGCACCGGACCCCAAATTGTGAAAGAAAATATTATTTAGCTAAGAATTAAAAAATACAATTTTATTTTTCAAGAGGGCTATAAACCTTAAATTCACCACGTAATACTTCTTCTCTTAAAGTCTCTGCATCCCAACCCGCATCTCGTTCAAGATCCGGTTCCGCGGAATCTGCCTGGATGATTTCTTCAAGCTCTGCAATATATTGTTTGGCTGCGTTAAGATATTCCTTTTTGTCTTTGTGAATCAAAGCAAGTTCTCGCAAAGCATTTTCATCATGCTTCAGAAAAGTCTGTGCTGCACGATGAGCACGGTGTGCGCGAATGCCAAGCATCTTCATTACATCTATTCCAAGCCGCAGAGATGTATCAATAGTTTCTCTATAAACATCATTAATTCCTGACATGATGAGTTTATTCGCATCGCCCCTGTCTACAGCTCTAACCACTATTTTCAGATGTGGAAAATGTTTCTGAGCTGTGTGTACAAGGGAAATGTTTTTTTCCGGATCTTCAAAAGCAATTACAATTATCTTTGCTTTTTCCGCTCCGGCTGCATGAAGTAATTCATGTCGTGATGCATCACCGTAGTATACTTTTAATCCAAGTTTTCTAAGAACATCTACTCTGTCTGAATCAAAGTCCAATACAGTTGTTCCAATTCCATTTGCTTTCAACAACCGACCAACAACATTTCCAAATCTATCGAAACCCGCAATGATAACAGGATTTTCTTCATCAACTGTGTCGGATTCACGTTCATCTTTTTCTTTTGTCCCGAAACGAGGTAGAATTAGCTTTTCATTCAACACAATTACAATCGGCGTCATGGCCATAGAAAGGGCAACTACTGCAACCATAACATTAATAACTTCTGCCGGAATGATACTATTTTGCGCAGCAAAAGAAAACAAAACAAATGCAAACTCACCAACCTGGGAAAGTGCGACAGAAAAAATTAAATTCTGATCCGTACTGATTTTAAAAAACTTGCCAAGTGCAAACAAAACCGCGCCTTTAATTATCATCAGTAAAACAACTAAAGAGGCAATCAGCAATGGTGAATCAATAATCAATTGGAAGTTTATAGAGGCACCAACAGAAATAAAGAACAATCCAAGCAGCAATCCTTTGAATGGTTCAATATCGCTAATTAGTTCGTGACGGTATTCGCTGTTTGCAAGCACAACTCCGGCAAGAAAAGTTCCTAATGCAGGACTAAGCCCAACTTGTGTCATCAACACAGCAATTGAAATTACCAGAAGCAAAGACGCTGCCGTAAATATTTCAAGCATTCTGGTTTGTGCGATGAATCTGAAAACTGGACGAATAAGAAATCTTCCACCAACAATTATCAATGCAACTGCACCTAGCACAACAAGAGTTTGCGCCCAGCCAGGTAATGAACCGACAAGAGTTTGATGATCATCTGATGATTGAACAATTTGTGTGGCCAGTAATGGAAAAATAGCTAGCATCGGAATAACTGCAATATCCTGAAAAAGTAAAACAGAAAATGAACTTTGCCCCGATGATGATTTCATCAGTCCTTTTTCATTCATAGTCTGTAAAACGATTGCGGTAGATGATAGAGATAAAGTCATACCAAGTGCTAATGCTGCCTGCCAGGAAATACCAAAAGCGATAGCTATGATAAAAATGACAAGAGAAGTTATAGCTACCTGCAAGCCGCCGAGCCCGACAATTGAATTTCTCATTCTCCATAAAAGTGATGGCTCAAGCTCAAGACCGATTACAAACAACATCATAACCACTCCGAACTCGGCAAAGTGCATTATGTCCTGTCCTTCAGCACCAATTAATCCAAGAACAGTTGGCCCGATGATCACACCGGCAATC
>JBATIA010000511.1:0-5685 GCA_049667415.1 Ignavibacteriaceae bacterium | reverse complement strand
CTCCGATAGAGTCTAACGAACTCTATCGAGATTTAGGGGGCTTTTAAACTTCTTTACTCAACCTATCAATTACATCCAGAGATTTTATCCCATCTGCTTCAGCACTGAAGTTTGTGATTATTCTGTGACGCAGCACAGGAAGCATTGCAATTTTAACATCATCAATGTTTGGAGTATATCTTCCCTGTACAACTGCACGGGTCTTAGAAGCAAGAATCATATACTGAGATGCTCTTGGTCCGGCACCCCAGGTAATCCAATCTTTTATAAACTGAGGTGAGTTTCCGTTTGTCGGGCGGGTCATATTTGAAACTTTAACTGCAAACTCAACTACGTTATCAGCGACAGGCACTTTCCTAACCAAATCCTGGAATTCAATTATTTCATTTGCATTTAAAATTTTATCAAGCTTTGCTTTGTATTCACTAGTTGTTGTTTCAACTATTTTTATTTCTTCCTTGTAAGAAGGATAATCGAGCCAGAGGTTGAACATAAACCTATCGAGCTGTGCTTCGGGTAAAGGATAAGTACCTTCCTGCTCAATCGGGTTTTGAGTTGCAAGAACAAAAAACGGCTGTGGTAACTGATAAGTTACTCCTGCTGCGGTTACTTTATTCTCCTGCATTGCTTCAAGTAAAGCAGCCTGGGTTTTGGGTGGAGTTCTGTTAATTTCATCGGCGAGGATAATGTTTCCGAAAATAGGACCCGAAATAAACTTAAAATTTCTTTTCTTGGATACGGCATCCTCTTCAATTATTTCTGTGCCGGTAATATCGCTTGGCATCAAATCGGGTGTAAACTGAATCCTGCTGAACTTTAAATCCAAGACTTCAGAAAGTGTTTTTATAAGAAGTGTTTTTGCCAGACCTGGTACCCCAACCAGAAGGCAATGCCCGCGTGAGAATAGCGAAATTAAAAGCTGATCAATTATTTCATCCTGTCCAACAATTACTTTAGCAATTTCGGACTTAACTTGTTTTATTTTTTCGGAAAGCTTTTCGACCAGCTCCACATCTTTAGATCCGGCAGGATTTTCTTTCAAACTTTATTTCCTTTTTTCATTATTCAAAGTCTGACTTCCCAATATATCTTGTCTTTAAGTGAAGCCAACCATTTATCGTACTGCTTTTGCTTTTTGTATTCGTCTGCAAGCCTCTTTAATTCTGTGTAATCTTCTTCAATGCTGGCAGGGTGCTGCGGTACCCTCGACTGCAAATAAACTATGTGATAACCATAAGTACCTTGCCCGTAATCTATTCTTTTGGGGAAACCGATTTCACCTTCCTTGAGTTTTGAAACAACATCAAGTAAATTTTTATCTAACTGGTTTATGTAAAATGTTCCAAGGTCACCTGAGAAAGGTGCAGTTTCCTTATCTTCGCTGTACTTCTTAGCATAATATTGAAATGTGTTTGTTCCATTAACAATGCTGTCTCTTAACTCGGAAAGGAATTCAATCGTCTCAAGGTCTGCATTTTCATCAGCTTTAAATTTGAAGAGTATATGCCTTGTATGAATTGATTCACCTCTTCTTTCAAGCAGTTCAATAATATGATAACCTATAGGTGTTTCAACTACACTGGACAATTGCCCTTCTTCTAAAGAAAAAGCAACAGCTTCAAACTCGGGATAGAAGACACCCCGTTTAACAAAGCCAAGATCACCACCAAAAGTTTTGCTGCCGGGATCTTCAGAATATTTTTTTGCCATATCTTCAAAGCTGGCACCTTGCTTTATGGAATCGAGCACTGCCTGAGCAAAATCACGGTACTGTTTCTTCAGCCTGTCTGATGTCTTCGGATTTCTGAATATGTGATAGACCCTTAGCTTTTCCGGGATCATTCCAAGGCTATCTTTAAAAGTCTCGTAGAATTCCTCCACTTCACGTCGAGACGCTTCAACAGGGGTAAAATTCTTTTCGCGCAAACGCTGAACCATCAGGTTTTTCCTTACATCTTCGCGTAATTCTCTCCTTATTTTCTCAATGGTCATTCCATACATATCTTCAATTTTTGCAATTGAGCCGTACTGCTGTTGTAATACATTTATTTGATACTCAATACGTTGAGCTACTTCCTCATCAGTAACAGTTATTGAGTCGAGCTCTGCCTGTGCATAAACCAGCTTTTCATCAATCATAGAATTGAGAATTTGTCTTTTCAGATCAGGTGATTTTGGATCCATCCCACGCTGCGAAGCAAATAATGAAGTCTGAAAATCAAGTTCACTTTGCAGAATAATTTCGTTATCAACTACAGCAACAACTTTATCAATTACCTCACCCTGAGCAAATAGATAAGTTGTAAGCAGGATTAAAAAACTTATGAATTTAAAAATCATATTAAATCAATTATTTATTTCTATTTCGTTTTTGGTATACAAATCATTAATGTAGTCCTCAACAACCAACTCAGCAAGCGCAGAGGCATACCTTATCTTAACTTCACTTTTTACAGCATCAAATGGAGGAACTGAATCTGCAAAATATTTATCTAAAAGCTGCACAACCGTATAATAACCCCTGTCATCCTGAATGACAATACTAATTTCAAGTGGGTAAAGCCCCTCGAGAATTCGTAACAATTTAGCCGGGTAGATATCCTGCTCAGGGATGAGGACCTTCCCAGAAAAATTAACAATGCTGGTATCCCTGGCAAATTTATCGGCTGCCTCATTCCACCCATTTGCAATTACCTCAGTCCGGAATTGTACAGCGGTATTCCTATCTGAAAAGTTTATTCGATTTAGGAAATAAGAATTAAAAGGCAACCGAAAACTGGTTTGACTTTTATTGTAATATTTCAACAAGTCATCTTCTGTGTACAATGGTTCTGAAGACTCTCTATATTTTTCTAAAACCAGAGCTGCTGCAAGTTGTCGTCTTGCGTTCTCAATCGTCTTTCTGTACTCTTTCGATTCAGTCAACCCCTGCTTATCTGCTTCCTGAAAGAGTACTTCCTGCCGCACCCAGTTCTTTATAACAGTCGCCCTGCTTTTTCCAGAAACATATTGAGAATCAATTAAATCCGAAAGATCAGCATCCGTTAGATAAGAATCGTTAACCCTTGCAACATAAGATTCTGGTTTCTTGGGTTCACCACAACCATAAAGAAGAAGCAGAGGGAATATTATTCCCTCAATTATTTGTTTCCTGCTTAAAAGCATCTTCAAGCTTATCATAATAAATTTCTGGCTGGTATCTTTTCTCAAGACCAGTCAGGTAATCATTCTCAAGTTTTTTACTAAGCATTTCCTGGTACTCACCCGATACTTCTGCTTTGGCTTCATCAAAAGTCTTTAATCTATCCGGCTGTCTGTCGTTCAGCTTAAAGATCGAATATCCGCCAGTAAATACTATTGGTTTAGTGTAGGTACCGACACTGGTAATTTTGTTCGCCTCAATGTAAAAGTCATTAAATTCAACACCTTGCAGCTCATAATATCCGCGGTCTTTCTTTTTCGCTGGTCTCTCTGTGTAAAGTGCTGCAACAGAATCAAACTCAGCACCATCGCTTAGCATCTTGTAATATTTATTTATTAGAGAATCTTTACTTGAGAAAATTTCGCTAAAACTGATTCTTTCGGGCCAGGCATATTTCTCTTTATTTGAATTCCAATAATTGTAAACATCAGCGCTGTCCATCTTAACTTTATTCCACACTTCTTCTTCCTGTATCTTAAAAATAAAAATGCCGTCTTTGTAATCATTCATCAATTGGGCAAATTCCGGATCAGTCTCATCAAGATTCATTGCTTCTTCTTCTAGCAGCAAGTCTTCTGCAAGAACGTTAATCGCATTTGTAACTTCTGAATTATTGTCCATTGGTTTGCCGGTTATTTTGGAATTATGATTGGCATGTTCAAGAAAATTTCCAATGGAAATATTATTAGAAGCATATGATAACAATACTTTATCAGAAATCTCATCTAGTTTTGGATGTGCCATCCCGAATCTTAAAGAGTCACTTTTTTCTACAAAAAGATTTAACACGCTCTCATCAATTGCAAAATTATATTTTTTCTTAAGTGATTCGATTAGGGATTCACGTTCGTGCTGATATCTTTGTTTGTTAAAAATGTTTTTTAGATTTTCAACTTCTGATTCATATGGTTCAGTGTCCAATTTACCAGTAAGCTTAATTATGTGATAACCAAAGTTAGTCTGAACCGGACCAGATATTTCGCCAACCTTCATATTAAAAGCAGTTTCATCAAATTCTTTAACCATCATTCTTCTTTCAAAATATCCAAGATCTCCACCTTTATCTTTTGTACCTGTATCATCTGAATATTTTGCAACAAGCTCTTCAAAGGAAATCCCGGCGTTTAACTCAGCAAGAACAGAATCAGCAGTAGCCTTAGCCGCAGCAGAGTCTATTTTGCCTTCGTTATTATGATAAGTAATTAAGATATGGCTGGCTTGCACTTTTGGATAGCGATGCTGTCTCACCGTTACTTTTATAAGGTGATATCCAAACCTTGTTTTTACAACATCGGGATAAACCTCACCCGCTTTCAAAGTATACATCGCATCCTCAAATTCATAAGGAAGTAAACCGGCTGTTATAAAATAAATGTCTCCACCATTAGGTCCGGAAAATTTATCGTCCGAATATTTTGCTGCCATCTCCTCGTATGAAGCTCCATTCTGAATACTGTCAAGGATAGCTTGAGCTCTTTTCATCGCACCCTCATCGCCAAGTGTATCTGGTCTTATCATAATATGACTAACCCTGAATTCTTCTTTTCTTCTCTCGTAAAGCTGTTCAACTCCCGGTTGATTAATTTTCTTTTCGATAATGTAAGATACACCAACCTGCTTTTGGTAATCTTTAAGTTCATTCATCAGGTCTGTATCTTTATCATAGCCTCTGACCTGGGCATCACGTAATTTCATTTTGAATTTGACGTAAAGATCAAGAAAATTTTTATAGTCCGAGTTATCCTGCTTCATCGCATTATCCCAGCCACCAATATTTTTAGCGTATGCATGTTCAAACTCATCGAGTGTGATCTGGTATTTTCCAAACTCAGCTACTACTTCCTGAGCAAAAACGTTGAAAAAAGTGACCAATTGAAATGAAAGAATAAAAAAGGAAAGTTTAAAAAGACGATTTAGTTGCATTTTGCATATTCTCCTACAATTTTCTGAAAATTTAGCTGGGAATGTTAGGTATAGTGTATCTGAAAATCAAGGGAATTTAAACCTGACCAGACATGTTTTTCTATCTGATCAGGCTCTAAATTTTTATTTGAGGAGTGAGATTTTTATTGTTTTTTGATATTTATTGGTAACCATTCTAACCAGGTATACACCGCTCGCCAAACCACTTCCATCCAACTCCAATTCTTTGCTACCCGGGTTCATTTCTTCATTAAAAAGCACGGCAACTTCCCTTCCCAGCATATCATGCAAAAATAGTTTTACATTTGATCTTTCAGGTATAGAAAAACGGATTTTAGTGGATGGATTAAACGGATTAGGATAGTTCTGGAGAAGATAAAAATCTTTGGGAATTTTATCAGTTTTATCAGTATTAGTTATAAGCGATTGAGCAGCTGCGTATGTATTTATTATTCCCCAGCCCATTAACCTGTCAGGATTTGTACTTTGTGAAGCAGTATTCTTAAGCAATTCTCTTAATTGAATATGAGTTAATGAAGGATCAATTTCTAAAAGAAGTG
>JBATIA010000510.1:0-1679 GCA_049667415.1 Ignavibacteriaceae bacterium | reverse complement strand
GATCTAATTGACGCACCATTTCATCAGGTAACTAAAGGAGATATAGACTATCTCGTTATGGATTACCTTGCTGAAGTAACGATGTCTATTCTGCAGAAACAGAAGAACAGAAATCCAAACCTTGGTTACGCAATAGATTTAATTGACCTGATGAAAAAGATTCTTCCGATTACTCAGAAGAAAGGGATAAAAGTAATCACTAACGGAGGTGGTGTAAATCCAATTGCCTGTGCAGATGCAATTCTTGAAGCTGCAATGAATCTAGATATCGGGAAGCTAGATGTTGCTGTTGTTCTTGGTGATGATATAAAAGATTGCCTGGATGAAATAATTCAAAAAGGCTGCGAGCTGAAGAATATGGAAACCGGTGAACCGATAACTCTTGTAAAAGATAAACTGCTTAGTGCAAATGTTTACTTCGGTGCAGCGCCAATTGTTGAAGCTTTGAAACGTGGAGCCGATATTGTAATTACTGGCAGAGTTACTGATACAGGCTTAACTCTTGCCCCAATGATTTATGAATTTGGCTGGGATATGAAAAACTACGATCTTATGGCTGCAGGAACTGTTGCAGGTCATATTCTGGAATGCGGAGCACAGTCGACAGGTGGAAATTTCTTAGGTGATTGGGAATCAATCGAGAACTTTACTGAGATCGGTTTTCCGATTGCAGAAGCTTATCCAAATGGTGAAGTGATTATTACAAAACACGAAAACACCGGCGGTAAAGTTTCATTTGATACTATCGCTGAGCAGTTAGTTTATGAAATCGGTGATCCGAAGCAATACATCACTCCGGATTGTGTTGCCGATTTCACTTCAATAAAACTTGAAGATGTTGGTAAGGACAGAGTAAAAGTCTACAACGTAAAGGGAAAACCTGAAACTGAGTTTTACAAAGTTTCGTGTTCATATAAATCAGGTTATAGCGCAACAGGGACACTTACTTATTCCTGGCCGCAAGCACTTACAAAAGCCAGAAAAGCAGATAGAATTCTTCGGAAGAGATTGCAATATCTCGGACTTGAATTTGAAGAGATACGTTCTGAGTTTGTTGGATACAATGCTACTCACGAAAATTTAGCTCCAGAATTAGATGAAGATAAAATTAATGAAATTGTACTGCGGTTTTCAGTAAGAGCGCAGGATAGAAATACGGTAAATAGATTTGGACAGGAAATTGCTCCACTAATTCTCACGGGTCCGCCAAGTGTTACAGGCTTTGCAGGTGGACGTCCAAAACCGAAAGATGTGGTTGCTTACTGGCCAGCTCTTATTAGAAAGACAATGGTTGAACCGAAAGTAAGAATTCTGGAGTTGAAGTAATTTACCCTGAACTCGTTTCTCCGAAGGAGTCCTCTGGACAGGAACTTTAGAATAAACTACTTATTTTATTAAAAATTATAATAAATGTAGAAAGATGCTGAAACGAGTTCAGCATAAATAATTATGAAAATAAAACTTAGAGACTTAGCCCACGGCCGCAGCGGTGATAAAGGTGATGCAGCCAACATCGGTATCATTGCTAATGATCAAAAGGGGTATGAGATAATTGAGAAACATCTTACTGCAGAAAAAGTAAAAAAACATTTTGAAGGAATCTGTCACGGTAAAGTAGAACGATTTGAAATGCCAAACATCAGAGCATTGAATTTTCTTCTCCATAACACTTTGGGCGG
>JBATIA010000509.1:0-2170 GCA_049667415.1 Ignavibacteriaceae bacterium | reverse complement strand
GCAACCGATCGTTACTGCCAGGGGTCCAAAATCATTGAAGAACTTATACACGTCTAAAAGTGTATGCATAGCAGCTAAAACAGTAAGAACCCCGATAAAGTAGAAAAGTTTATGAACCCTTCCATCTGGTTTTGCGGTGAGGACAATAAATCCTATAAGGATCCAGAAGAGAGCACTTAATGAACTAGCAAGATTACCAAATTGAATAAGCTTTTTTACATAAACTTTGGTGTTTACAATTTTACCCTCCCGCATAATTTTGTAATCAGCATAATCGCCGCTGGAAAACTTGTTTAATATCTGCTGTGCCTGAAAAGTTCCATAAAGAACTTTCCCATCTATTTCAAGAAGCTGATCTCCGTTTCTAATTCCTGCGTTCCATGTTACCCCTTCTACTTTTACAACATCGAAGAATATGGCTGAGCTATCCTTACTTACTTTTTTTGATATCCATAAACATTCGTCATTACTGGTTACTCTTACAGCAACTGAAAAATAAATGCTGAGCAGAGCCACACCGATCAAAATTATAGAAAGGATTGCTATTAAATTTGATCGATATTTTAATAGAATTGATTTTAAGCTTCTCATAACTTTACCGTACCTTAATTACTATCATTGTAATATCATCTGACTGAACATTCCCCTGAGTAAAAATTTGAACGTCTTCTTTAATGCCGTTGAGTATTTCTTCTGCTGTTTTATCAACAAGGTTTTCGGCGATTTCCTGCAATTTTTCTTCAGAGTATTCTTCATTTTTAAGATTCATAGCCTCAGAGACACCATCGGTATAAAGTATAATTACGTCATCTTTTTTAAGTTCTACTTCTTCAAAAATATAAGGAACTACTGTTCGCATCACCCCTAAAATTATCCCGCCCTTATCCAGCTTTATTATTTTTCCATTTCTGATTATATAAGGAGGATTATGACCTGCATTAACGTAAGTTAAAGTGTTTTTCTTTGTGTTAATGTATCCCCAGAAAAATGTTATGAATCTTCCTTCGGAAGTGTTTGCAGTTACTAAATCATTGATCATTCCTGTAGCTTCATCAATTCTTATTCCCTGCCGGCAAATTACCTGTAAGAAGGCTTGTATATTAGCCATCATCAAAGAAGCAGGAACACCTTTACCGGATACATCTGCAATAGCAATATAAAATTTATCATCATCCAGTGGAATTACATCATAATAATCGCCACCTACCTGTTTAGAGGAAACATTTAGTGCAGCAATGTCATAATTATTATAATCAGGAAGAGTTTGGGGTAGCAAATTCCTCTGAATGTCTCTCGCAATTAAAAGGTCCTCTTCCATCTTTTGTTTTTCCAGAGCTTCATAGAATAGCCTGGTATTTTCAAGAGAGATTATTGCAAGATTTCCAATCGAATAAATAAACTCCAAATCGCTCTCACTATAATCCTTGCTGAATGGTCTTTCTCCGAGAAATATTAGTCCACGTGTTTTACCTTGAAGTTGCATGGGAACTATTAGTTCAACACCAAGCAAGGATAGTTCAGGAAAGTTTTTTTGTATTCGATCATTTTTTATTGAATCTTGACTATCCTGAAGCTCGTATTTATTAATTGCTGAAATTAGTTCTTCACTATCAAATTTTGAATCAAGGATTTCGGTTTCTTCATTTTCAAATCGGACAAGAGCAAATTTTTTCAATAGGAACTGACCCAGCAGAGAGAACACAAGCAGTCTTATTACTTTTGAAGGTTCGAGAAATAAACCGAACTCCTTGCTTAACTCGAAAAGTGAACTTAATCTTTGAACCCTTGAATCAAGTTTACGGTTAACTGCTTTTAACTCATTTATTACCATCGAATTTTGAACAGCAGTTGCTGAAATGTTTAAGATGGTACCGAGAAATTCAACATCATCCTCGGTATAATCCGATTTGTTTAATTTTTCTCCCAAACACACCAAACCAATACAATCATCTGAAGAACTTATTTTTTCAACAATTTTTAAGTTTGAATCTTGCATAAAAGAAATAAGCGCCTGGTCATCTATGCATTCTTGTGTGGCTACCAGTTCAGGAAATTGACTTGTTATTTCCGTCCCCAGTCCTTTCGAGTTTTTAAGAACGATCTTTCCGTTTTCCCTTAGAGCAATCAAACCCCTCGTGGCTAAAAACTTTCCAAGGCAGGTCAGCAGCAC
>JBATIA010000508.1:0-7821 GCA_049667415.1 Ignavibacteriaceae bacterium | reverse complement strand
CAGAATCATAATATGGATGTGGAAAAACCGATTCTGGAAAACATGCCTAAAATCGCTAAAGAGCTGAATATAAAATTAGTTGCTACAAATGATTGCCACTACATAGATTCTGATCACGCAACTGCCCACAATATTCTTCTCCTTCTTGGTGATAAAATGGGGGATGAAAACTATTCAAGGCTGCGATATGGAACTGATCAGGTTTACTTTAAATCAGCCAAAGAGATGATTGATCTATTCAAAGATTTTGATGGAGCAATTGAGAGTACTCTGGAGATTGATTCAAAGATCGATTTAAAACTTGATTTCAACGAGTACCATTTCCCCAATTTTCCAATTCCCGAAGACTCACCGGCAAAAACTGCCGATGAATATTTCGAATTTCTTGCCTGGAAAGGCTTGGAGAAAAAAAATCTGGATTTCACAAAAGAAGTCGAGGAACGTTTCAAATACGAAATTGATACTATTAAAAAAATGGGTTTCTCTGGTTATTTCTTAGTAGTTCAGGATTTCATCAATTCAGCAAAAGAAAAAAATATTCCCGTTGGTCCGGGCAGAGGAAGTGTTGCAGGCAGCCTGGTTGCATACGCATTGGGAATAACTACTATCAATCCTCTTGATTTTGATCTTCTTTTTGAAAGATTTCTTAACCCGGAAAGAAGATCGATGCCTGATATTGACGTAGATTTTGCGGATGATCAGAGAGGGGAAGTAATTGATTACGTTCGAAAGAAGTACGGAGAGAACAGTGTAAGTCAGATAATAACTTTTAACCGGCTCTCATCGAAAGCAGTGATAAGAGATGTTGCCAGGGTTTTGAAGATACCAATTCCAACAGTTAACAATATAACCAAGTATATTCCCTCTAAGTTTGGTAAGGTTTATTCAATCGATCAATCTCTTGCTGAAGTTCCGGAATTAAAATGGGTCAAAAATTCTGAAGAACCTCAGATCCAGGAATTAATAAAGTATGCACGCGTTCTTGAAGGGATGAACAGGAATGCTTCAAAGCATGCAGCCGGTGTTGTTATCACCCCCGGAGAGGTTAGTGATTATGTTCCAATGGCAACAGCAGTTTCCCAGCAAGAAATTGTGACGCAGTATAATATGAAGGACATTGAGAATGTTGGTTTGTTAAAAATGGATTTTCTTGGCTTGAGAACGCTTACAATTATAAGAGATACCATATCACTTATAAAGAAAAATTTTAATATAGAAATTGATACTGATGATATTCCTTTTAACGATGAAAAGGCTTACCTTCTCTTTACCAAAGGACAGACTACTGGCATCTTCCAGTTTGAATCTCCCCCGATGCGGGAGTACTTGAAAAAACTTCAGCCATCAAGCCTTAACGATCTTGCTGCAATGAATGCTTTATACCGTCCGGGTCCGATGGAATTTATAGATGACTTTATTGATAGAAAATTTGGTAAGAAAAAAGTTGAATACCTTCATCCAATCCTTGAAGAGATACTTAAAGAAACGTATGGAATAATTGTATACCAGGAACAAGTAATTCAAATAGCAAACAAAATTGGTGGATTAAGTCTTGCCGAAGCCGATATACTACGCAGAGCCATGGGTAAAAAAGATATTCAGGCAATGAAAGCACAAAAAACACAATTTATTAAAGGTGCAATTGCTAAAGGTATATCCAAAAAAATTGCTGATGAGATATTTACTGCGATTGACAAGTTTGCGAATTATGGTTTCAATAAAAGTCATGCAGTTGCTTACAGCTACATTGCATTTCAAACAGCTTATCTAAAAGCTCATTACACTGCAGAGTTCCTTGCTGCAAATCTTACAAATGAGTTTGAGAACACCAGTAAGGTTACAAAATTTCTTGAAGATTGCAGAAGGTTGAAAATTGAAATTCTTCCGCCGGATATAAATAATCCGTCTGTTAACTTTGATGTAATTGATGGGAAGATTCAGTTTGGTCTTTCTGCAATAAAAAATGTTGGTAAAGGTGCCGTTGAAGAAATTATACGAACAAGAGATAAAATTGAAAGGGATTTTACAAGCATTTTTGATTTCTGCCTAAATGTTGATATAAGAATTGTTAATAAACGTGCACTAGAGGGATTAGTGACTGCAGGTGCTTTCGATTCTGTAAACCCTAACAGGGCATCGTTATTTAAATCAGTTGAACTTGCGCTTGAACATGCACACAAGGTTCAAAATTCAAAACTAGCTTCAGGTATTAGTCTTTTTGGAGAAACTTCTGAAATTTCTATCGCGGAACCGGAACTTATTTTTGATGAACCATGGAGTGAGAAAGAAAGATTGGCAAAAGAGCGCGAGGTAGTTGGATTTTATGTAACCGGGCACCCATTGAGGAAGTATGAGGTCGAATATAAATCCTTCACCAACTTCCACATTGGCGAAACTGAAGAACTTGAAGAAATTGAAAACGTTCGCGCATGCGGGGTTATAACTGATATCAGAACAAAAATTGATAGAGCTGGGAACAAGATGGCATTCTTTACTATCGACGATTTCTCAGGTTCATGTGAATGCTTAATGTTCTCAAAAGTTTTTTCTGAGTTTGGAAAATATGTTCAAAAAGAAGAACCGGTTTTTGTGGTTGGTAATCTTGAGAGCAGCGGTGACGCAGTAAAAATGCATGTAAATAAATTAATACCAATTGATACAGCCAGGAATGAATTATCCCGAAGCATTAGAATTAATATATTTAAGGATAAAGTCCCTCCTGAAAAATTGCTTGATTTACAATCTTTACTTGTAACACATTCCGGCAAAATTCCTGTATTTATTCAACTTTTTTCCAACGGTACCAAAAGCTCACTTTATGCACTAAAAAACAATAGAGTAGAATTATCAAATGAGTTTCTTATAAAATTGACAGAGATGTTTGGTGAAGACTCATTTCTGTTAACAACGAAATAAATATTTGTTAACTTTAACACTCGTTTTTTAATTTATTTGTATGACTTTTACCTATTTTGTATTATTACATAAACTTTTAACTCATTATTTCATTATTCATGAATAAAGAAGAAAATAAAAAATTCTGGGCTATTGTTTTAGGTGCGTCATCTGGTTTCGGAGGTGCTACTGCAATGAAGCTGGCTGAAGATGGTTACAATATTATTGGAATCCACCTTGACCGTCAGGGGACTATGCACAATGTCGGGAAGATAATAAATCATATTAAATCTTTCGGTAGGGAAGCCCTATTTTACAATGTAAATGCTGCCGATCAGTTCAAAAGAAGTGAAATCATAGCTGAGTTAAAAGCAAAGCTTAATGGCGAACCGGTAATCAAAGTTTTAATGCATTCTTTGGCATTCGGAACTTTAAAAATGTTCGTGCCTAAAAATAATGAGCAGGCAATTACGCACGCACAAATGGAAATGACATTAGATGTCATGGCCCATTCATTAGTTTATTGGGTGCAGGAAATTTACGCAGCTAATCTCCTCGCAACTAAAGGGAGAATATTTGCTATGACAAGTTCTGGTGGTCATACCGCAATTCCTTACTATGGTGCTGTCTCAGCTGCAAAAGCAGCTCTTGAATCGCACGTTAGACAGTTATCAATTGAACTTGGTGATTTGGAAATTGGTGTTACTGCAATTATGGCAGGTGTAACGGACACGCCTGCTCTCAGAAAAATTCCTGGTAATGAGGATATGATAAATGTTGCAGAGATAAAAAATCCGAGAGGAAGATTAACCACACCAGAAGATGTTGCTAAAATAATTTCTCTGTTATGCAGGGAAGGTGGTGAATGGATAAGCGGAGGAATAATTCATGCAGACGGCGGTGAAGATATTGTTAGTTTTATTGGAAAAGTAAAATAAAAATATTCATTTTAAAAATTTAAAGGGAATTCGAAATGAAACTTGTTGAAATTACTGATGATAATTTTGAAACCGAAGTTATTAATTCTGATAAACCAGTACTTATAGATTTTTGGGCTGTCTGGTGCGGTCCCTGTAAATTAATTGCTCCTATCGTAGAAGAACTTGCAACTGAATATGATGGAAAAGTAAAAATCGGTAAGCTGGATGTCGATTCAAATCAACAAACCTCTATTAAGTTTGGCGTTCGCAGTATCCCCACATTACTCCTTTTTAAAGACGGAAAACTTAAGGACACTATAATCGGAGCAGTTCCTAAAAAGAACATTGTTGATAAGCTTAATTCTGTTATTTAAGCTTAAATAGATTCTACAAATTAATTCAGTATTGAATGAAAAAATCCTCATAAGTAATTCCATTGATGAAATATGCATGGATATTCTGAAGGCTGGAAACATTTTAATATTCAGGAATATTGATAAATCCGGTATGCTTGCTTCTGTTAGCAGGGAACTTTCTGTAGCGAATATTAATATTGGTAGTCTGTCTTTAGGTCGATTGTATGAGGGGGATCATGCGTTGACTGTGATTAGTATCGATAGCCCACTTTCGGAGGAACTGAAAAAATCAATTTCCTCTATAGAAGGTATAAAAGAGGTATATACGGTCACTATTTAATTTTAGCGGAAAAATCAATCTCTTGACATTTTTTTCAAAAAAGTGTATTTCAATACAGTAAATTTTTAATAATGCAATACTTGACATAGTAAATGGGTAGTATTATTTTGGCTTAGTAATTTAATTTTTCAAATGTGAAATCAGTCATTTGTATCACAAACAAAATTTTTTAAGGTTCTGTAAATACTAATTTCTTAATTAATTTATCCACTAATTTAAAGGAGAGTAGCATGTATAAATTTACTGCATTGCTCATCATAGTTCTTTTAATTGGGTTTAGTGTAACCCAGGCACAGGATGTTTTTGCTCCTCAAACAAAAACAGTGGTAACTGGTGAAGAGGTTCGTGATTTTTCACAGAATCCTCTTATCCAGTCAAACAGTAATATTCCGTTCGATTATTTTAATTCAGGAGGTCTTCTTTGGGCTATGCACCCAATTACTGATAGACAAACAGGCTATGATTTGCAATCAAATGCATCTACACAGCAAGTCTGGCTTGATTTAAATAATCCAGGTTATATACACGCTGTGTTTACAAACTCTCAGGTATCCGATGGAACCTGGGCAGACAGAACTTGTCTATACTTTGGCAGCTTGGATAATGGTGAAACATGGTTTGAGTTAGGTGGAGTTCCAGTAAATAATGGAACAAATGGTCGTTCAGGTTTTCCGACAATAAATGGAACCTCTACTGGATCTGCTGTTATAGCAAATCATAACAACTCTGATGGAACAACAACACATTCAAAAGTATTCATAGATAATTCTCCTTTTGAATATAACTTTACAACTTTCGATCCTGGTGTACCAGCTGCAGGGGATGTGATATGGCCAAGAATAGCTATGCTTCCTAATGATGATGGAGTTATTGCATCTTCAGTCAATGGTGGGACTGATTTTTATGTTAATACATGGACAGGTGGAGTTTTTGCTGGGTGGCAGTTACATAATGGCGATCAGGCTGAAACACATCAATTTGCTGTTTCCCCAAGCGGGAACAAAGTTGGTTTGGCTTATTTAGGACAAGCTTCAACTCTTTCAGATTACTTTGTCTTTTTTAAAGAATCTGCTGATGGTGGTTTAACCTGGTCAGATCCTGATACTTTATGGGAAGCTTTTACAGATCCAGTTTCTGGTAATATTTTTGGTTGTATCAGAGGAGTATCGGTTAACTTTTATGGTGAGGAACCCACAGTAGTATTCGAGATCGGACAGAACACGGCCACTGGTTATTTCCCTGGCTTACCAGCTGAAATTCATTTTTGGTCTCCGAATGTAAATGGAGGAACATCAGTAGTTATTGCAGATAGTAACAATGTTCCTTACTATGCAAACTATGGTGTTGCCGATGTTCAATATCCAATTGGCAGACCGGTAATTGGTCGTTCTGAATCACCTTCTAATTATCTTTTTGTTGCATTTAATGCTACCACTGGTGATTACTGGCCCGGCATAGGTTCAACAGACTCAACCGCATATTTTTGCGGAATGTTTATGTATAGCGCCGATGGTGGAGAGACCTGGACTGATCCTGAAAGATTTACACCTGACACGCCGCTATTGGATTACAGATATCCAAGCATAGCTCATGTAAGTCCTGTTGATCCAATGGATGAAGATGTAGTTAATGTGCACATTGTTATGCAGGTAGATTCCATACCTGGTAGTACTGTTAATGCTGCACCGCCAATGCCTGTTGGTGTAACAGCTCGGTACTATCATTTCGCAACAGATATTGTAATAGTTAGCAATGACGATGAAATTATTGTAAATAACTTTAATCTCGAGCAAAATTATCCTAATCCTTTCAATCCAAGTACTACAATAAATTACTCCTTGGCTGAAAGAAGTGCAGTAACACTTAAGGTTTATGATGTTCTTGGAAACGAAGTTACAACTTTAGTAAATACAACCCAGGAAGCAGGAAAGCACAATGTAACATTTGACGCTGCTAAACTTGCATCCGGACTTTATATTTATACGCTTAATACTGGTAACTTTACTTCTTCAAAGAAGATGATGTTACTTAAGTAATTTAAGCTGTGTATTTATGTTAAACGGGTGGGTTTATCAATTTAACTAGTTGATAAATTCGCCCGTTTTTTTTAGAGACGATTTTTGTTCTTTAAAAAATAAGATTAATTCAGAAGATTATTTTACAACATTTCGTGGAGAAGAGATGAAAAAAATATCTACAAATCTTCTGGCTTCTTTAGTCTTTCTGCTGATTTCAACCACCGTATTTGCTCAAACGGGAGTAGGCAAAATGAGTGGTAAAGTAACTGATGCAGATACTAAAGAACCTTTGATTGGTGCCAATATAATTTTGTTGAACACCAATCTAGGTGCTGCCACAGACCTCGATGGAAACTATTTTATATTAAATATAACTCCCGGAACCTATGAAGTTAAGATTAGCTATGTAGGTTATGCCCCTAAAACTATTCAGGAAGTCAGAATGGTTGCTAACCTTACTTACGAACTGAATGTTGAACTAACCACTGACTTTACCCTTCCAGAAATTGTTGTTCTGGATAAAAAATTCTTTGAGGCGAAATCTACTAACACAGTAAAGGTTATTGACTCAGAGCAAATTAACAGACTTCCGGTGCGCGGTGTTCAAAATCTTGCTTCACTTCAATCTGGTGTAGTAATCCAGGAAGGCAGCGGTGGACAGGAAGGTAACGCTGTGATTAACGTTCGTGGTGGCAGAGGAAGTGAAGTTTTATATATTGTTGACGGTGTGCCCCAGAATAACCTGTACAACAGGCAAACTACATCTCAGGTTAGTAATGTTGCAATTGATCAAATCTCTTTTCAGGTTGGCGGTTTCGAAGCAAAATATGGAGAAGCTCAATCTGGTGTTATCAATGTTACTACAAAATCCGGTCAACCATATTATAATCTTTTTATTGATGCACAGTCAAGTGATCTGCTTAAAACAGATGTTTCAGGAGCAAATTTGTATTCGGCTTCTTTAAGTGGTCCAATTATACCCGGAATCCCTGAGCATACTATTTTCCTTTCAGGAGAAAGAGGCTGGTATCGAGACGCTGATCCGCCAGCTATTCCTTTGGAGTTTTATACACTTGAAAACGGAACTCTTTTAGATAATCCTATTGTGTATGACGCAATACCTAATAACCCTTCAAGTGTTTGGAGATTAAGTGGAAAAATAAATTCTAGGTTTGGTGATTGGAATGTTCAGTTAAGTGCATTGGTAAATGATAGAATTTCAAAAAATTCGAAGGATGGCACAGCTGTCCGACAATATAAAAATGCATCACAATTTATTGAAGCTGTCGATG
>JBATIA010000507.1:0-12160 GCA_049667415.1 Ignavibacteriaceae bacterium | reverse complement strand
TCACTGCGGGGATCTAACCTGGTAAGGTCCCTTATACTTCGTTTGATTGTAGGTAATGATTCAATCTGATCAACTTCAATATAGGTGGCTGCACCGGTTCTGTTGCTATTTAATACTGCATCCTGCTCGGCAGTAACAACAACTTCACCTACTGTAACGGCTTCGCTTTCCATTGTGAACTCGAGCCTAAAGTTTTGTCCCAAATTCAGATTAATATCATCCTTTTTCTGAGAATTAAACCCGATATATGAAACTGTAACAGTATAAGGACCACCTACCCTTAAGTTGGGTAAGTCAAAAAATCCATTATCTCTTGTAGCTGCACCATACTGACTACCACTGGGTACGTGCTCAGCTATTACATTAGCCCCGGGTAATGGATTACCGTCGGCATCTTTCACAACACCACTTAATGATGCGGTAGTAACACCCTGGGCCATTATTGTTTTTGGTAAGACTATTAGAAAGGAAATTACCAAAAAAGATTGCAGTAGAAATTTTATTCGCATATGCCCTCTCATTTTAATAATGAATAATTAGTTAATTAGATAGAGTCGCAAATAAATTTTAAATTTTCGTACGGAAGATTCTTTTTCGGACAGATTAAAAATATCAATTGTTTTCCCGATGTCAAATAAAAATTGCTGGCGAATGTAGAAAAAGTGATGTTCTAACAATTAAAAATGATGCCAAAAACTTTTAAACCGGGCTGGAATTGAACTTATTTACAATTTCGAAAAATAACTTTAATTTTTCTTCATCAAGACGGTTTTCAGTTCTCACTCCGCTGCAAATATCTAAACCGTACGGCTGAACAGTTTTAATAGCTTCCATTACATTTCCCTGGTTCAATCCGCCTGCAAGAAAAATCGGAATATTAACCTGGTCTTTTATTTTTCTGCTTATTTCCCAATTATGTGTCCTTCCGGTACCGCCCAACTCCTTTATTTCCAGCTTTGGATTTCCGGAATCAAGCAGCAAGGCATCTACATATTCCTGAACATGTAAAGCCTCATCGACAGAATGTTCATCTACCACATGAATAACCTGAACTAGCTTTATTCCGGTAAGTTGTTTTCTAAGTTTCTTAAGTTCGGTATAAGTAACATGATCAACTAACTGAAGGGTATTAACTTTAGTTTTTAATTGCTGATTTATTATTTCTTCTGCTGATTTCTTGCTGGTTAAAAGAAATGTTGCTACTGGTGGAGGAACGTTTGCAGCTATTTTGGCAATCAGGTTCTCATCGATAACTCCCGGACCACTCGGCATTTCAGAAACTAACCCAAGAGCAGATGCGCCATACTTAATCGCCAGCATCGCTTCTTCAACGGAAGCAATGCAACATATTTTAACACGAATGAAATTTTTCATAAATACAAATTCATTTTTAACCACAAGGAATAAAATAGTAATTTAATGCTATAAATTCCTGTTAAACGATTTACTGTTAAAATGAGATTATGAAAGAAAAAGAATCTACGTTAAAGCTGCTACCTAAAATTGAGCTTCATCTTCATCTTGATTGTTCTTTGAGTTTTGATGTTGTACACAATCTTCAACCACAAATGACAGAAAAGATATATTCTAAAAATTTCATCGCCCCTGAAAAATGTAACTACCTTGCTGACTTTCTCAAATGTGCTGCCAGCGGTATAAATCTAATGCAAACAGAGGCTGATCTTATTGCGGTAGTAAAAGATTTATTCAAACAGTTAAGAGATGAAAATGTTATTTACGCGGAGATCAGGTTTGCACCACTACAGCATCTTATAAATGGATTAAGCGCAGAAAGAGTTGTTGAGATAGTTTGCAATGCCACAGAAGATTGTATAAATACATTTAACATTCAGGCTGGTCTTATTTTATGCACTCTTCGTCACTTTAATGAAGCTCAAAGCTTGCAAACTGTTTCCCTAGTTGAAAGGTTTATTAAAAATAGATGTGTTGTTGGATTTGATATTGCTGCAGATGAAGCCGGTTTTCCAATTGACGAACATAAAAAAGCTTTTAAATATGCTATCAGGAAAGATATACCCAGAACAGCACATGCCGGTGAAGCCAAAGGTGCAGAAAGTATTTGGGAAACGATAAACAATTTTAAGCCTCAAAGAATAGGACACGGAGTGCGCAGCATTGAAGATGCCCGGTTGGTAGATTTTTTAATTGAAAATCAAATTCATCTCGAAGTTTGTCCGACCTGTAATATTCAAACGAATATTTATCAAGATTACTCTGATCACCCGATTGATTATCTTTATAAAAAAGGTGTCTCACTGGGAGTAAATTCAGATGCAAGGTCACTGGTTAATATAACCCTTACAGGGGAATATCTTAAGCTTGTAGATACATTTGGCTGGGAGATTAAGGATTTATATAATTGTAATATTAATGCTCTATCAAACGCATTTATTACAGAGACTTCAAAACAAGAATTAAAGCTCAAACTGAATAAAGATTATGCAAAATACTTTTAGAATATTAATAGATTGAAATACATTCTTTTATTGCTTACTTGAAGATTTATGGATTTAAATTTACTCTTCCACAAATATTTAAAACTGCTGGGTGTTAACGCTGAAGAACCAACCTTTAAACTGCTTAACAAAATTGTAAAATCACATACAATAAAAGTACCTTTCGAAAATATTTCCAAACTTCTTTATAAAAAGCAGGGAATGAAAAACATCCCCGACCTTTCAACTTACCTTGAAGGAATCGAAAAATTCAATTTCGGCGGGACCTGCTACGCAAATAATTATTATCTCAACTTACTTCTCAATCATCTTGGTTTTGATGTTAAACTTTGCGGTGCAGATATGAAATACCCGGACGTTCACCTTATAAGTATGGTGACAATTAGAGGAGTTGAATACATAGTTGATGGTGGATACGCAGCACCATTTTTTGAACCGCTTCCCAGAGATTTAACTTTTGATCACATAATCAATTATGATAAAGAGAAATACATTATTAAACCTCGTGACCAATTAGGAAGAACAAAAGTCGAGCAGTATTATGATGGTAAGTTACAGCATTGGTACACAGCAAAACCACAGCCAAGAACTCTTGAAGAGTTCCAAAAAGTAATTGAAGACTCCTATTCGGATGATGCTGTGTTTATGAATGCAATCCGTATCACTAAATTTTCAGGAAACGGTTCGCTTGTTCTAAAAAATTTATTATTAACTGAAACCAGGGGGAATAAATCAACAACAAAAAAATTTTCTCTTGCTGAAATCACCAATGTAATTGAGGAGAATTTTGGAATACCTTTAAGTATTATACAAGAAGCAATCAGCTGGATCAAAGAATTGAAAGATATTTATGATTAAGTTGGTATATTTTTGTTCTCTGGACTCTTACCATTAATTTTTGGAATAACTCATACCTGCACCCTGTTTAACCAGAGAAACATCACTTCAAACAACGAAAAAGTAATGTCAATATTTAATGGATAATAAAAAAGTTTTTCAGGGGATAACTGCGGGCACGATATAATCGGCGACAATACTTAAAACAGATCTCTCGTGCTGATCTGCTATCTCCCAATCCAGCTGCCAATCGGCTGTGGTTACAACAATCAGATTCAGATCGGGAAAGTTTATAACAAACTGACCCCCATGACCAATTGCCAGAAATACTTCATGTCCATTAATTTCACCCAGCCACCACAGATAACCATAGTTTACTTTATCCAAATCTCCCCAGGTTGAATTGTTAAAATTAGTATAGTTAGTTAATGATTCATCAACCCACTCTGCCGGAACAATTTGTTTTCCATCCAGCATCCCACTGTTCATATAAAGATATCCTAATCTTGCCATATCTCTCGGAGTAAAATGCATACTGTTCCCACCAAAGTAATAACCCTGCGGATCTTGCCACCATTCAGCGCAATTAATATTCATCTGTCCCAATAAATATATCTTTGCAAAATCCATCGTACTCATCCCACTTGCTTTTGTAATTATTGCCGAAAGTAAATGCGTTTGAAAAGTATTGTAACAAAATCTTGTACCGGGATCGTAAATCAGCGGTAGCTCTATGGTAGTTTTTATCCAGTTAGAGCTGTTAGAAATTTGATTATAAAGATTATGATCATGGTTAATTCCCATACGCATCATCAACAAATTTCTTATTGTGACATCGTATTTCCGTGGATCAATATCAGGATAAATATATTCAGGAAAGAAGTTTAGCATTTTTACATTCAGACTACTTAAATGTCCATCTCTTAAAGCTATTCCTGTCATAGCTGAAAGAAATGATTTTGAAACCGACATAACATTGTGCGGTTTATCTTTGCCGTAGCCGTTGTAATATTTTTCGGCAACCAGATAACCATTCCTGATTACAAGTATGCAATCAACAAACCCATAATTTTCTCCCTGCTGAAAAGCTTGCTGAACAAGCTGAGAACTCATTCCCTGTTCAACCGGTGTTGAAGTTGGCCAGTTGTAAGATGATATTTCAGGTCCAGTGGGTTCATCGCTGCAGGAAACTAAAATAAAAAGCAACAATATAATTAACAGGTAATAGACTATTTTAGTAAATATTTTCATCGTTGCTTTAACTTCGCTCATTTTATATTAAATCACATTAGAAAAATATCTGAACCTTTTAGTATTTCAAACCATTTAATCGGTCTGTGAAGTTAATTCTTAATTGCTCATCGTTAATTGTTCAATAATAATCTGCCTGCCATATATTATAATGACCTTTTAACAAAAACCTTATTTAGTTACTCAAGATTTTTTATAAATTTTATTACTTTAGCAAAAGATTATTCATCCAGGAGGCGATAATGAATAAAAATCATTTCTGTTTTTTATCACTTGCCCTTATCCTATCGTTCAGCGGAAATCTGGTGGGTCAAGACTCCTCAAACCAACAGTCAATTTTTCCGAAAGGTATTACGATTGAATATGGAATCGGTAGCTATGCAGTAACCGATGAATACATTTCAACGGAAAAATACTCCGGCTCGCTTCCTTATTACAGCATTGCCTGGGCTAATCAACATTCAGATTATGTTTACCGCTTAAAAATTGATTTTAGTAATTCAACTGAGATAAAAAACAACAATGTTACAGCGGATATTTATCAGTTTACGCTGAACCAGGGTTTCAGTTACGCTTTGCCAAAATTTACTTTATTTGATAATGATGCTTACTTCTACATTGGTCCCTCTACTGAATTATTCTTCTATTTCAATGAGCAAAACATCGCTGTCTCTGGTTTTGATTATGCACAATCATTTGCACTTCTTATTTCTGCCGGGATTAACTCACAGATCTTTTATAAACTCTGGAATGACTTCAATATCGAGGCATCTCTTGACTTTAATGTGTTTTCTCTCGGTTTCCGAATGGTAGATATGGAGGAAAATGATGAGTCTCCAGCAAAGATTCTAACACTTATTTCAGCAAACAATATTTTATTTACTTTGGGTCCGAGATATTATCTGCTTGATAATCTTTCCGTAAAAGCCTCTTATCTTTTTCATTTAACAAGAATCAATACCTGGGAACCGTTACTTTCTGCCAGTGATAACGCGGTATTTACATTGACCTATGGATTTTAGGAGGAGGGTATGATGAAAAAGATTATTTCAATTCTATCTGTTCTATGCCTTCTATTAATTTTCTCCTGCAAAGATTTGGTTGTTACTGAGCCCGATTCAAATCTGAACGTTGAAGATTTTGAAGCAGCATGGAAAAGAATTCAAGATGTTTACCCTTACCTTGAATTCAAAAAAATTAATTGGGATTCAATTTACACAGTATACCGCCCTCTTGCTGAAAATGCACAAGGAGATGAATTTTATCTTGTGCTTCGGGATTTGTTAGCCGAGTTGAAAGATGGTCATGTTTACTACCGTACTAAAGGTGGTGGAGAAGTTTATCCTTATTATTCCAAAAGACATTTTAAAGACCGTCACGCTTACAGTCCTTTTGTTGTACGAAAATATTTTGACAAAGAACTGAGATTAACAGAAAGCACTTCGGTGGAATACGAAATCTTACCCGGCAACATCGGTTATGCTTTTATTTCCGATTTTCATAAAACTTACCTGATAGACGAATTTCCCGGCGTTCTCGAGTATTTCAAAAACACCAAGGGATTAATTCTTGATATTAGACAAAAACGAGGTGGTGACTATCAAAATATCGAAGCAGTTGTCACCCGGTTTTTAACAGAACCGCTCGAAAGAAACGACGCTTATACATACGGTGAAAAATGGGTTTTACCTCCCTTCCAGCCATCGGGTCCATTCCAGTATACAAATCCGGTTGTGGTATTAATAAACGGTTCAACATTTAGTGCCGGAGAATTCACGACTGAAATTTTAAAGCAGTTACCCCAAGTAACTGCGGTTGGCGATACAACAGGAGGTGGCTCTGTGGGTGGTGGTGATGAGAGTCTTTATTTTCTACCAAGCGGAAAATCAATTGAGATTGGTTTTATCGATATCAGGCGTTACGATGGGCTTCCGTGGGAATGGCTCGGAATTCCTCCGGATATTCGTGTTGTGCAAACCGAAGCAGATATTTTAGCAGGAAGAGATAAACAATTAGAGTATGCGATTGAGATGTTAAAGTGAGGCTGAATCAAATTCTTAGGAGAGTAAAATGAATCTTACAATTTTTTTTGCTGTAATTGCCGGCATTGCTGTTATCTGGTATATAATTTCAGGTATGATGATCGTCAACGAACTTATGAAAAGAGGGGAAAAGATTAATTTTGTTTTCATAAATGCAACGCTTCCTGTTTATGCTCATCGATATAAAAAAATCACACTGGAAGAAACGGGAAAAGTTGGTCCATTATTTTATCATTGGGTGATTGCAATTAATACTGCATTAGTATTTGCGGTTGCAGCTATTATTTCAAAAGTAACTTGACTTTGTAAGTAAAAAGGTCGTTTAATGAAATGTGAAAAATGCCTGGATAGAATAAGAATAAATAAGTTCTTTTCCCTTTCTGTTCCATTCCCGGAAAAGAATATTAATTAGTTAATTGGGGGCAATATTACTAATTTTGATCCCTCCGGAAATAGGCCGGATTTTTCATTTACTATTTTTTAGAGGTTCTTTGTGAGCACTAAGTTATTTGTGGGTTCTCTCCCTTGGTCGATAAGCGACGAAAAGTTGAAAGCAACATTCGAAAAACACGGTACCGTAGTTTCCGCAAAGGTTGTTACAGACCGCAACACCCAGAGATCCAGAGGTTTTGGATTTGTTGAGATGGAGAGTGCCTCAGATGCAAAAAATGCTATACAGGCATTAAATAATTCGGAATTAGATGGGAGAAATATCGTAGTTAATGAAGCTAAAGCACGTAGTTAATTAAACTCAAAAATTTCATTTGAGAAACCAGGTTAGTAATCACCATTTTTAATTGAATCGCATAATGCTGGTGAGGCCTGGAACTTCCCATTGAAATTTCAGGGTCAAATATTCTGTTCTAAGTTCTGTAAAGTCCGGTAACTGCCGGACTTTTTATTTTTGAAACTTTTCCTTATCCCCACACTTTATCTTCTAATATTAACCAAAAGAGAACTATTTAGAGAATTAATTAGTTAATGCGGGGCGTTTTAGCTAGGTTTGGAGCCTCCGGAAATAGACCGGAATTTTATTTACTATTTTTTAGAGGTTCTTTGTGAGCACTAAGTTATTTGTGGGTTCTCTCCCCTGGTCGATTAACGACGAAGAGTTAAAGGAAACATTTGAAAAACATGGTACTGTAGTATCTGCAAAAGTTATTACAGACCGCGACACCCGTAGATCCAGAGGATTCGGATTCGTTGAGATGGAGAGTTCTTCAGATGCAAACAATGCTATTAAAGCATTGAATAATTCGGAATTAGATGGTAGAAATATCGTAGTTAATGAAGCTAAATCGCGCAATTAATTAAATATTCTGTTCTAAGTTCTGTAAGTCCGTCCCGAAAAAATCGGGACGGATTTTTTTTGTGTTTATACATCTCCCGCTCTGATCTTGTCATTCCGGCGAATGAAATGAGGCCGGAATCTGAAAAGTGATTTTCGAACATCTTCCATCTCTCTTGCTTCCCCTTTTACCTGTTGCTTCTCGCTTCTAACTTCTTACCGCTTCGCCGGTAATCTCTTCAGCAAAAAGGTTTATAATAAATATACACTGTTCGAATTGACCGATTAAATTCACTAATTAACACCAGTTCCGGACATTAATTTATTTGACAATTGACAAATAACTCGCTCGGCATTGGTTTTGATTACACTGGTGCGGATAACTAATGTTACTCGATAAAATAATTTTATTTGAACATCTGCTTGCAGGTGGGGAAAATGATCAACAGCAGTATTAATTTGTATTTCTCATTCAGTGAAAAATTCCCCTTTCCCAAATGCGATATTCATAATCAAACTTTCCTAAATAAACTTCATTAAAGGAACAACCATGAAACGAATAGCTATCTTCTGGTTATTATCTCTTATTCTAGGCTTTACACTAATCAATTGCAGTGAAGAAGAAAGCACTACGGAACCGACTGCTCCTGCCTGCGATCAGGGATGTAAAGATGAATACACTGCTTACGGACTGATAAATGTTTTCTGGTTTATATGGAATCAGAACATTGCCGGTCAGCCTGTTGGTGCTAAAGACTTTACCGTTGCCGGTCCGCAAGGCGGAACTGTGCATGTAACCGGAACCACAGATAATTCAATTTCAACCGGTGTAAATACTCTCCATCTTGTTTTCCAGTTTAGCAACTGTGAAGGTATGAATGATAAATACAACCTGACCTTTAACGGAACAATGACTGCCGATGGAACATTTTCTTTGACCCACGAAGCAATTACTTATTCGTCGGCAATGTTGAGCTACAGCGGAACAGTTGGTAAGGATGATTGGGTTACAGAGGTCGATGATAACTGCAGTATGAACATTAACGATACAATGACAAGTGTTTCCGGTACAATCTGTGGAAGAGATTTCAGCTATTAGCCCGTTCTCATAAAGACAGCTATTCTTTATTCTGCAAAAGGTTTCTCGTGTGGAGACGGACCTGCCCCGTCTTCTTATCTTTTGAGACGTCCCTACGGTACGTCTCTACAATTTTGATAATAAGTATTTCCGGATGTCACGGTACGACCGTGACCTCCTGGTAATCTCACCTTTCACCTCTCGCCTCTTCCCCCTCGCACACAAACCTTTAATATTGAGAAACGAAACGATCTTATTAACTTTGCCAAACAATTCTTATGAAAATTATAGAATATACAACCACAAAACTTACCATTAAAGATTCCGCCGGATGCATCTGGCTGCTTGGCTTTTTCTTTCTGGCAATTGCCGGGACTTTCCAGCCGTCACGCCTGCCCCGTTTTGGGGGGCGATGCCGGGTAGTCATTCTGATCCCGCTTTGAGGGCGAAGCATTCTCTCACCCCTACGTCACGGCCGATACCGTGGCGGGAGAAAAAGGGAATTAAGAATTAATATCTTCTATCGTTGCGTCCGCTTTCTCTCTTTGGTCTTGCTTCGCTAACTACCAGGTTCTTTCCTTTAAGCTCAAAAGAGTTCAGCACATCAAGTGCTTTCTGGGCTTCTTCTTTTACGAGCATTTCAACAAAACCGAATCCCTTTGATATTTTGGTAAACATATCCTGGATAATTTTAACACTGTGTACTTTCCCGTGCTGGGAAAAGAGATTGGTCAGGTCTGCTTCCTGTACATTTGGGGCTAAGTTGCCTACATAAATATTCATTTTGTTCTCCTTTTAAATTTGATGATGATTGCCCGGCTGCAGATAATGAACTTGCCTGCCCGAAGGTAGGTTAATCTGTACCGGTTTGTCTGACACTGTATAAAAAGTTAGGATTAGTTGATGAGGATTTTTACGAGGCTCATGGTTATCTTAATTTCTTCTGCAGGACGTTCACAAGGTAGACTATTAAAACCGTAGTTGCAAGTTTATAAATTTGTTTTATCAGGAAGTTTGATTTTATAAGCGTTAATGTAACATTGTGCGCGATGACTTCTAGCGGAAAGCAATCTCTTTCTCCGGCCGCGCTGTACAGTCATCCTAAATTTATTTCAGGATCTGCCTTTGTTTCGAGGTCTAAGGATGTCATTGCGATCCCGCCCTGGCGGGAGAAGCAATCTCTGATTCTCTAAGTCGCTTGCCTCGGCGAATCCGCCAAAGGCGGAGAAGACGGGTCCGGAATCCATCATTCCAGCTTGTCTGGAATCTCTGAATCCGCTTTGCGGAGGAAGAGTCAAAAAGTGCTGTTATGTATCTGTTCTATTTCGCCAAGAATAGAATCTATCTTCTCTATTTTTTGCTTCGGCTGCTCTTCACCGGGTTTTAATTCGAGTGCTTTCTGATAATGGGTTTTTGCTTCCTGGTATTTTTTTTCTGCAACCAGCTTTTCTGCTTTACTTACGTATTGCTCGTATGCAAGCTCTTTATCTGTATGGATTTTTTTCATTTTGATTTTATCCCCGGCTTCTTCAATCATCAACCTTTTAAATTGATCGGGGTAACCAATGTTTTTAGGTTTAAATTCCTCAGTCTTTGAAATCCCATCAATATTTTTCAGAAGGAGTTCTTCACCAAGCTGTTTCCAACGCTTGTACGTCTTTTCACCCGAAGCTATTGAATAATCGGTCAGGTATTCTACTGCTTCTCCCTTAGAATTTTTCAATAATGATAATGCTCTTTCTTCAACTGTGTTTTGCTTAGCCAGATAGAAACCTTCAAGCTCATTCTGAATTTTTTGCACATCATCAATCATAACAGAAAACCTGGGGTATGAAAAGTTGGAAACAAAATTGAACACCCAGAAAGCTGCATCCCATGTAAACTGCGAGAGTGAGCCGACTCCTTTAGAATAATTATACGGCACTTCAGTAATTGATGCATACATAGGTGTATAAACTGTAAAGTAAGTGTCATCAACACCAAACCATAAAACGCCGCCAACTTCCTTTGGTAAATGTGATCTTGCCTGCGACACAAAAGAGAAACCTGTTTGCGGAGTTGAGATTGGTCTTTCATTAAAGTATTCTACCTCTTCATATTTCCATGTTAATGGTCTCCATCTGTAAGGCATTTCATAAGAGCCCGCTGCAATGCCTTTTGTCATATCAAGCTCTGTTCCCTGGTAATGGTCGCGCATAAGCTGCATAACATTGTGGACTGATAATTTCTTCTCCGGTTTAATGTATAGCGGCATTCTCTCAAGTGATTCTCCCAAAATATATGAACTGTATTTATCCATTTCAGAATTACATCTTCTGAACAAGGACCACACTCGTGCATCACAAAATCTTATGCCGCCAAAATCAAGAGGTGCATACGCATCCGAAAAGTTAAACTCTGAATCCTCTCCGCTGAAGTAACCTTTCTCCCTTGCAAAAGAAATAACATCAGGAGAATAAATACAATTCTCGGGATCATCTAACGGAAATGTGGTAATGCGTGACTGGTTTGCATGTCCGGATATATATCCGTCCGGAATTCTTACAGCAACCCAGACCGTTCCGGTATTGCCTTCGCCTTTGCCGATCATTTCAAGTATCCATGCTTCGTTCGCATCACCTATTGAAAAAGATTCGCCGGAACTATGGTATCCGTATTCAGCAACCAGGTCCGTCATAACTTTTATTGCCTCGCGGGCAGATTTTGATCTCTGCAATGCGATATACATCAGGCTTCCGTAATCAATTAATCCTTTCGTATCTACAAGCTCTTCTCTTCCTCCGAATGTTGTTTCGCCAATCACTACCTGGTGCTCATTCATATTTCCAACAACATTATAAGTAACCTCCGCCTGCGGAATTCTGCCAAGATATTTTCCTGAATCCCATTCATAAATTTCCAGCCATGCACCATCAGAATAAACCGCTGCGGGGAAATGATAAAGCTCACCGTAAAATCCATACGAATCTGCTGTATAAGTAATCATAACCGACCCGTCTGTGCTTGCACCTTTGGTTACAATAAAATTAGTGCAGGGAAATGTGCTCTGGTTTAAAACAATAATTAATAATAAAAGCGAAGGAAGAAATATCTTTTTTATCATAGAAGTATCCGGTTATAATAATCTTAAATAATTTAGCGTGAAGATAGTAAAAAACAGACTGATTAGGGAAGGAAAAAAGAAAGC
>JBATIA010000506.1:0-7486 GCA_049667415.1 Ignavibacteriaceae bacterium | reverse complement strand
GTAAAAATAAAGCGTATAGAGTTAGGGTCATTGCACTTCTGTCTCCTCCTAACTCTTTTAAATCTATAACAAGTCCGGCGAGACAGATAACGAAAAAATCAATAATCATTATTGCCATTCCCGGTTTAATACCAAATTTCTTTTGCATTATTGCAGCCACGATATCACTTCCTGCAGTAGAACCTCTGAATTTAAAAACAATCCCTAACCCTATTCCAAGCAAAGCAGCTCCAATCAGAATTAGGAACAGAAAATCATTTTGTTGAAGCTCCAGAATAGTTTCTGTGTTTTGGAGCTGGATATATTTCAAACCGGGCACATCGCCTCTGAATAAATCAATAAAAATTGAGTTTGATGTAAATCCAACGAAAGTCCTGCTACCAAACTGCGGACCCAGCTCTTTCACGCCCCAGATAAATAACGGAATGTTTAATATCCATATCGTAATACCAATCGGAAGAAATCCATCGGTTAAGTAATAGAATGCCATTGAAAGACCACTTACGCCACCCGGTACAACACGGGCATCAACAAGAAACACTCCTATGCCAATCGCCATTATTGCACCGCCAATAATTATGAAGATATAATCGCGTATAGCTTTTTTATTAAAACTTTTTTTCTTTAATAGTTGTGCTTCCATTTAATTCACCTGAGTTATAATTAATATTAACGATTGAATAATATTTTAATTCCAAAAATTACAAATACTTTGCGGTTAATTTAGTTCGCAATATCTTTTCTAAAAAGAAGGATTGTCTGAGAGTGAAAATATTTTTTTAAGAATTGAGCGCGAGGTTCGTCTTTAAAAATAAAATCCGAACCAGGTTCCGCCTGGTGAAAATCGAATGGTAGGTAGTGGTAGACGGAGGAAGTTAAATTCACTCTTTACAAATTTAAAGAAGTTCCAATCATCCCAGATAGGTAATTTTCTAAGATCGACATCCAATCCGACAAAATATTCTTTATGTCCGCTCCATGGATATCTGGCAATTTCTTTTGCACTTACACCAATTGCCAAACCGAGAGGAGCCAACCATTGCGGGTAATCTTTTTTCCAGCTTTCAGGAAAATAATGATGTGGATTTACTGTCAGCCAGAAAGTCATCCCCTCATAATCTTCAAAAAAAGCCTGTGGGTCCTTGTTATACCTGTTATCTTTCCATGCTTCTGATGTGTGCCAGCTAAACTTCGGATGAATTCCACCCAAAGCATCGTAATTAAATTGTTGTAAAACATAGAATGCTGAACCTAAAGTGTTTGCAAGCATATCTCCCCAGCTAAATCCCCATTCAGCCATAAATGCATCAGATACTTCTATTTCTAGCATCCAAGTCCATCCGGATAAAGCTCCCAACCAGACTGATGTATTACCCGAAAATCCTGACCATCTATATATTTTACCGGCAAGATCACTTGTAAAATATGCGTCTGTAAAATGACCAAATTTATCCATCTGCTGATACTTGTTCCAATCATTAATAAATTCTAATGAATGGAAGACTGTCGTTTCCTCAGTATACCATATTTTTCGTTGATACAAGTAGGCAACGATATTAGCAGTAGCCATTACACCAATCATCGAACTCAGGCGAAGATAATTAATATCAGAGTTAGTTCTCCATGTTGTTCCATCAATCAATGGTCTTTCACCATTCACAAAAGTTGGTTGGCTGGCAATATCAAGTTTGGATTTTGAGAGTTGATTAATTGAATAATCGCTTAAAAGGGGAACAATTTCTTCTTCTAAAGAGAGACTCGAAGCCGATGAATAGTTCCTAAAGTATGAATTTGAACTGGTTGAATCCTGTGCGAAAGCATAGTGAAAAGCAATGAGAAAGAAAACAGGCAATATTTTTGTTACAAGATTCAAATTCTCAATCATCTGTTGATTAAAAAATATTTCAATTAAAGTTGATTTGCAACATTTATTCCAACTAAATGCAATTGATTTAACATTTAAGTACAAGTAAAAAGGTTCAAATGGATAGAATTAACCGGAAAAGTTGGTAAATTTATTTAATAAATATTTCAGAATAATTGAGAATTTACAGGGAAATAATTATGAAAGTTCTGATCCCTTGCCTATTACCGCTCTTTTTCATTTTCACATCTCTTGCACAAGATCATACTGAAAACGTTTCCGGTCCATTCAATACTCCCCAGCAAGTAACCGAAGAATGTTTAATGTGTCATGAAGAAGTTGGGGAAGAAATATTAACAACCAGACACTGGAACTGGCTTAGTAGTAATGCAGAAGATACAACTCAGGGAGTGTTATCCAGGGGTAAGAAAAACTTAATTAATAATTTTTGTATGGCTGTACCTTCTAACTGGCCAAGGTGTACAAGCTGCCATATAAGCTATGGCTGGAAGGATGATACATTTGATTTTAACTCAACAGAAAATATTGATTGTCTCGTTTGTCATGAGCAAACGGGTACGTATGTTAAAATACCAACAGGTGCAGGAATGCCAGATACAACGGTAGATTTACTTGCAGTTGCGCAAAGTGTTGGCAAACCAACAAGAAAAAATTGCGGGACCTGTCACTTTGATGGCGGCGGCGGGACTGGTGTAAAGCATGGCGATATGGATAATAGTCTTTACAACCCAACTGAAGAAATTGACTTTCATATGGGTGGATTAGATTTTGGATGCACCGATTGTCACGAAACTAAAAACCATCAAATTGCTGGTGGAAGTCACGGGTCTATGGCAACAGGAGAGAATCTGATTGCTTGTGAAAATTGCCACGACAGTGAGCCACACGAGAAAGATCTTCTCAATAAACATTATTCCGCAATTGCGTGTGAGACTTGTCATATACCAAATTACGCTAGAGAATTGCCAACAAAAGTATGGTGGGATTGGTCTAAAGCCGGTGAAGATAGGGAATCAACAAAAAATGAATTTGGTGAGGAAACTTATGATAAAAAGAAGGGCGAATTCATTTGGGCAAAAAGTGTAAAGCCAGAATATTTTTGGCACAATGGTTCAGCTAAGTATTATGAAATTGGTGAGAAAATTGAAAACAATAAATTGTTGGAATTAAATAAACTAAATGGAAAAATCACTGATCCTGAATCAAAAATTTTCCCGTTCAAGGTTATGAAAGGGAAACAACCTTATGACCCGGTGAATGATTATTTAATCATTCCTAAACTCTACGGAGATAATGGTTACTGGAAGACTTTTAATTGGGCAAGTGCATCTGTAGAAGGCATGAAAGAAGTAGATCTGAATTTTTCCGGTAGTGTGGATTTTATTGAAACTAAAATGTATTGGCCAATTAATCATATGGTAATGAGTGCAGATAATGCACTTAAGTGCACATCCTGTCATGGTAAAGGCGGGGAAGGATTATTAAACTGGAAATCACTCGGGTATCCTGATGATCCTATTAAAAAAGGTGGAAGAGTTAAGAACAAGCTAGTTAAATAATAAATTCTTTAATTATTTGTACAATTATTCTCATTAGGAAATATTATGAAAAATTCTTTTTTTGTGTTTGGAATATCTGTTTTAATTTTTTTGTTTCCTGGAAAAAGCTTTGCCCAATATCCTAACTATTTGGTTGATGGTACCGGTACCCCGGAGGAAGTAACAATTGCTATCAATCCTCTAAACCCAAATATTCTGGCAGCAGGAGCAAACATAACTAATTTCTATCGCTCAACTAATAGTGGAAATACCTGGGCTGAATCTCAGATGGTCTCCAACCTGTTGGGTGTATGGGGTGACCCGGTAGTAATGTTTGATAGTCTGGGTAATCTTTATTATTCACATCTGTCAAATCCGATTACTGGTTGGTGGATTGACAGAATAGTAGTACAGAAATCTACGGACAATGGTCTTACCTGGAATGATGGTGTTGGTATCGGTTTAAATAATTACCCGAAGCAGCAGGATAAAGAATGGCTGGCTGTCGATCATACTCAATCACCTTACAGAGGTAATATTTATGTCACCTGGACTGAGTTTGATGATTACGGAAGTACTAGTTCAAGCGATAGTTCAAGGATAAGATTTTCGAAATCAACCGACGAGGGAGAAACTTGGAGCACAGCAATAACTATTAGCGATGTTAGCGGAGATTGTATTGATAGTGATAATACTACAGAAGGTGCAGTTCCGAGTGTTGGTCCAAATGGAGAAATTTATGTGGCATGGGCGGGACCGGTAGGTTTAGTTTTTGATAAATCAACAGATGGTGGTGAAACCTGGGGAACAGATGTATTTATATCTAATATTCCGGGCGGTTGGGACTTTGATGTATCAGGAATTTCACGCTGCAATGGTCTTCCGATTACAATGTGTGATATAAGTAATTCAACTTACAGGGGGAATATTTACGTAGTGTGGTCCGATCAAAGAAATGGGTCAACAAATACAGATATCTTTATTGCTAAATCTACTAACGGTGGAAATACCTGGACATCAGCAATTAAAGTTAATAATGATAATACAACCAGAGAGCAGTTTTTTGTATGGTCTACAATCGATCCGGCTACAGGTCATTTGTGGTTTGTGTTTTATGACAGAAGAAATACAACCGGCGCTGCAACTGATGTTTTTGTTGCTAAATCAACTGATGGCGGATCCACATTTGAAAACTTTAAAGTCAGTGAAACTCCCTTTACTCCAACTGCATCGGTCTTTTTTGGCGATTATTCAAATATCGCCGCCTGGAATGGAAAAATCTATCCGATCTGGACGAGGTTGCAAAGCGGTCAATTAAGTGTATGGACTACAGTCATTAATGATTCTTTATTTATTCCGGTTGAACTGAGTAGCTTCACTGCTGAAGTAAACGATGGTAAGGTTCTTTTATCCTGGCAAACTTCAACCGAAATTAATAATCAAGGATTTTTTATCGAACGAAAAAACATCACCTCAGCAGATGATGGATCTAACTGGATGGAAATTGGATTTAAAGAAGGTTACGGAAATTCAACAGAAATACATCAATATTGGTTTGAAGATAACCCAGTGAATGACGGTACATATCATTATCGTTTAAAACAGATTGATTTTGACGGATCGGTGAATTACTCGAACGAGATAGAAGTTAATGTGTTTACTGTCAAAAGTTTTTCGCTCTCACAGAACTACCCAAATCCCTTTAACCCTTCAACGACAATAAGTTTCCAGCTACCTGAAGCTTCTTATATAGCATTGAAAGTTTATGATGCTATAGGAACTGAAATAGAAACTATTGCCGAGGGAATTTACCCGGCAGGTGTACACGAAGTAATTTTTGATGCATCAAAATTAAGCAGTGGAATTTATCTATACAGAATTCTCTCCGGGACTAACCAGTCAACAAGGAAGATGATGGTTGTTAAGTAGTATTATTTTAATATTTTACGATAATTAGATAAAGCCTGGCAGAAAAAATTTTGCCGGGCTTTTCTATTTTAGTAAAGCCTTAGCAATGTATTTGGCAAGAACTCTATGTCCGGTTTTAGAGAAGTGTATTCCGTCCCCATAAAGGTAAAACTGATAAGAATTTAAACCACTTTGATTGAAGGCCGCCGAGCAATCTGTTACAGTTAATTTAGATGCTCTTAACATTTGCTTAAAAGTTCTTTGGGGATGAAATATATTGGTATCGTTGTAGTTTCTTATTTGATACTCATATGGCAATAAGAATAATTGAATATTGGTTTTAGTTGAGTCTAGTAATTCAGTTATTTGTTCAATATTAAGAAGGGATTTTTCCAATTGCTTATTTTCTGAAAAATAAAATTGCTTATCATAATCAAAATATGCCCGGGGTCTATCGCTTAATGTATTTTTTAATAAATGATAGAGCTTCGAATTCCTTACAAGGAAGTCGGTAATTATTTGTATATAATCATTCTTTGTTTCGGGAGAATTTAAATCAGGAAGGTTTGAGTAGATGTCATTTAAACACCAAAATATATATACATCAGTTATTCCCAATTCATTTTCTCTTAATTGTATTAAACTGCGAACAACATTCAAATAATCCTGGCTTGAATATCCAATTAGCGAAGCATTAAAAAATTCATCATCTTTAAAATTTAAATTTAGCAGACCTACAAAAGTTGAATCATTTTCTACTCCTATTCCCATCGTAGCCGAATCACCAAGGATCAATATTTTTCTGGCAGTTCCTTTCTTTTTGCTTGTGTATTCCCAGAATCCGTTTTCACCAACTTGCTTTAAAACTCCATTGCTTTTACCTACACTGTTTTTCTTTAAACCGACAGATGTAGAATAGACATTCGGTTCAAGAATTCGTCTATCCAACCCGGATAATTGAATTTCGGGGAATATAATTCTTACTATTGCCTCAAGAAGTGATAAAAGTAAAATTACAACCAGAATGTTCCAGGAAATTATTTTGAAAGTTTTCTTCATCAGGACAGCTTATACGTTTCTTTTCAATACTGCTAAAGTCAGATCATCGTGAGCAGGGGTTTTACCAATAAATAAATCTACATTGGATAAAATATATTCACCAAGTTGGGCTGACGATTTTGATTGGTTATTTTTCGTAAGTTCAAGTAACCTTGACTCACCGAAGAATTTACCTGATTCATTCTGAGCTTCGGTTAATCCATCCGAATAAATAATCATAAATTCATTTTGAGTAAGTGAGATCATTTGTTCTGTGAATTTAGAATCTGCTAACAATCCTAGTGCAGGTGCATCTTTCTTCAACTGTTCTGTTCTGTCTTTTTGAATAATGATTGGAGGATAGTGTCCGGCATTTATAAATTTTATATCATTCGAATCAGAACGAATTTCTGCATAAATCAACGAGGCAAAAATTTTAGGAAGGCTGTCTCTATTGAAAATCTTGTTCAACTTATTACCCAAAGATGCAAGAGATGGAAAATCATAAGCAAGTGCACGTATAGTTGATTGAAGTTTTGCCATTAAGAGAGCTGCACTTAATCCTTTACCAGCAACATCACCAACAGCAACACCGTACTTATTGTCTCCTAGTTTTATGAAATCCAGAAGATAACCGCCGACATCATTTGCTGAACGAGTAAAAAGCCAAATATCCCAACCATGTATTTTGGGTGAACGTTCAGGCATTAGCGCTTGTTGAATTGCACGCCCTTCTTCCAATTCGGTTCTTGCAAGTATTTTATCTTTTAGTTCCAATCCCAGTATAAATAAGATAATCATACAGCCAAAAATAGCTGATGCGTTCAAATCAACGTTAAAATTCTCCTCGTTTAACTGGGAATTTCCCGAAATTAAAATGAAAATAATTCCAAAAACTAAAAGTAATCTTCTGAATGGAGTCAATCTGAAATATAATGCTTTAAGTAACCACCATGGAAGAATGAAAAATTTCTTTAATACGTACATGCTTTCAAGCTTTTTTTTCCTTTCCTCAGTAAGGAAATATTGCTTTAAATCTTTATACTCTGCTTTGAATTCTTCTTTGATTTTTGTTTGACTGAAGTCGCTTCGGATGGTCCTTGATATTCGAGGTTCT
>JBATIA010000505.1:0-7711 GCA_049667415.1 Ignavibacteriaceae bacterium | reverse complement strand
CCAGGACTGTTAATTGGTCCGGGTGGCAAACCGAAATATTTGTAAGTATTATATGGTGAATCCATTTCAAGGTCCTTAAATGTTAATCTTCTCCAACCTCCCGGAAGTATATATTGAATCGTCGGATCAGCCTGCAGCTTCATTCCTATGCGCAATCTGTTATGATAGACCCCGGATATTCGGGGCATCTCTTCTTCTTTATGTGTCTCGCCTTTGATAATCGATGCTAAAGTAATAATCTCGTGAATTGTAAATTCAATTTCCTCTGTGTGAGCTTTTAAACTATCGTTATAAAATTCATTAAACCCATCGTAAAATATTTTAATTGCCTCTTCAGGCGAAGATCTTTCATAAATTTCATAATCTGCAGCAAATAAATATCCTTCAAATGATTTCTGATTAAGTCCAAGAGAATTAGCAAAGCTGCGGCTAGTAGCAAGGTTCACAAATTCAGTGGAATCAATATAAACATATTTCTGAAGCCGATGTGCAAGCCATTTAATCGTCTGCCCGGGTTTAATGGTCAAAGTTCGCTGAAAATCACATTCGCCCGAAATGAATAGATCGAGTAAATCCAGATAACTCAATCCGTTGGGGATATGGTATCTTGCGGCTCTTATTTTTTTTTCTGCACCGTAAATGAAACCGGCAATTTTAAAATTGGTAGAGCTTGGAATAATTCCTTTTTCATATAAACGGTTTATTACAGAAGAAAAATCTTCACCTTTTTTTATATCGAAAGTAACCGGTGATTTTGCAGAATATAAGTTAGAAGAAAAAAAAGTGATGTAAGAAACAATTAATACAATAATAAATACGCTGATGACAGCTAGAACATCCCATCTGGTAAATATCTTTTTAAAGTCTATTCTCATTAAATATTATTATAATTTCAGGAAATGATTTTCAGGAATTGCAGGGTAAGGTTTAGCATAAATGCTTCCTATAATACCCGACTGATAAAGCTGAAAACCTCTTAGGGCTATCATTGCTGCATTATCCGAACAATATTCCAAAGATGGAATTATACAGGGAATTTTAAATTTCTCGGCTAGATTTTGAAATTCATTTCTTAGTTTTTTATTTGCGGCAACACCACCAACAAGTGATATAGATTTTACCTTATGTTTATTCAATGCCAGAAGAACATTTTTCACCAATGCATCGACTAATGCTTTCTGGAATGAAGCTGAAATATTATTTAAATCAACTTCAGAAATATCTCCAGTACAGTGATTCTTTTGAACGTACCTGATTACAGCAGTCTTTAAACCACTGAAAGAAAAATTATACTGATCTTTCAATTCTGCAATAGGAAATTTAATACTGGTTTCATCTCCCTTAGATGCACTGGCTTCAATCTGGGGTCCTCCAGGGTAACCAAATCCAAGCATCTTAGATACTTTATCAAAGGCTTCACCAGCCGCATCATCAACAGTGGTTCCTAACTTGTAGATTTTCGTAAGACTTTCCACATAGAGCAAAAGAGTATGTCCACCCGAAACCACAATTACAAGAAGCGGAAATTCTGGTTTTTTCTCCATTAAAAATCCTGAGAAAATATGTCCCTCAATATGATTTACCGGAATGAATGGTTTATCTAATGATAAAGATAACCCTTTGGCAAATGTAAGTCCTACTAGCAAAGCACCAATCAAACCGGGTCCAGCAGTAGCAGTGATCAGGTCAATATCTTTTAATTTTAGATTAGTCATCTCTAGTGCGGAATCTACTAATGGTTTAACTATTTGCAGATGTGCTCTACTGGAAAGTTCGGGCACTACACCACCAAATGCTTTATGGATATACTGTGAGGAAATTAAATTTGCTTTTACTTCTTCATTCTGAAGAATCGCTGCTGATGTTTCGTCGCAGGAGCTTTCAATTCCCAGGATATTTAGTCGCCGGGTAATTCCCATCACCTGAAGGCAAAGAATTCTTTAACAATGTGTCCGGCAAGCTGAGGATTTTCTTGCAGCCGTCTGATAGAGTATTTATACCAATCTTCTCCGAAGGGAACATAGACTCTTATTTTATAGCCATCACTATTAATTTTGTCGCGTAAATCCTCCCTAACACCAAGTAACATCTGAAACTCAAATTTATCTTTTGGGATGTTTAATTCGTTTATCAGTTCATATGATTTATCAATCAGGAATTTATCGTGCGTGGCAATACCAACGTAATTACCATTCTTCAGCATTAACGCTAAACTTTTCATATAATTGTCTCTGATTGCTTGCTTATCTTTATACGCGATGGTAGCGGGCTCAATATATATTCCTTTACACAGTCTATAGTTGGTTCCAATCTTATTTAGAACGATAGTGTCGTTATATGTTCTCTTTAAATATGATTGAAGTACTACACCAACATTACTGTATTCCTCGTAGACTCTTTTATAAACTTCCAATGTCAAGTCTGTGTATGGTGAGTCCTCCATATCTATTCTTACAAAATTATTTATTTCATTAGCCTGTTTTACCAATTCAAAGATTTGTTGATAAGCAAGTTCTTTATCGATGGCCAATCCCATTTGAGTTGGTTTTATCGAAAGGTTTGCATTCAATTTGTACTTGACTATGGCATCAAACACTTCAAGAGCTTTCCTTTTCGATTCAATTGCTTCTTCTTTTGTTGTAATGGATTCGCCCAACACGTCTAGAGTGGCGAGGATTCCCTTTGAATTAAGGTCTCTGACTGTTTCAATAGCATTTTGAAGAGTTTTACCGGCGATATATTTTTTTGAAAATAACCAAACAACATTTTCAGGCATTGTTTGAACCGTTTTAACAAGAAGATTATGAAATACTGACACCATATACTCCGCAAAAAGTTGTCTACAAAATTACTGCATTTTTGCTACTGTAAAAAGTGAATCTGAAGTGGACATAAGTATTATTTGTTAATCAGTGAGCCTTTAAGAGAGTTAAAAGAAGAAATACTTTTTGCTTTAAATCTGCTTTAGAACCGTTGTTGATAAAAATGAAATCGGCTTTTTTCTTTTTTACTTCATCATCCAATTGGTTTTCATTTCGTTTAATAAAGTCTTTCTCTGATATTTTCTTTGAAAGCAATGCTCGTTTCATTCTTAACTCTTCATCTGCCACAATTAGAACTATAAAGTCATACATTTTTTCAATTTTAGATTCATATATCAGTGCAGCTTCCACAAATACAATATTATTATTAATAAAATGCTCTTTACAAATTGAGTCAATTTTTTTTCTTACCCTGGGATGGAGGATTGAGTTTATTTTTTTCAGCTTATTTGTATCAGAAAAAATTTTATCAGAAAGGAACTTTTTATTGATTTTTTTTTCAAGGTAGGACTCAGATCCGAATTCTTTAATAATCTCATTTCTTACATGTGGATCATTAGCTACAATTTCCTTCGAAATATCATCTGCTGAAATAACTGGCTTACCTAGCTCAGTTAAAAAACTAGCGAAGGTGGATTTACCAGAACCTATGCCACCTGTAATTGCAATTAATAATTTTTTTACTTTTGACATAAAAAAGAAAAGGGGGAAATCCCCCTTTTATTTTGCGTACCCTATTTTTCTAACTTCCCGAATAACAGTAACTTTAATTTGACCGGGATATTCCATTTCATTTTCAATCTTTGCAGCTATTTCCTTTGCTAATTTATCAGCAAGAAGATCATCCACTTTGTCGTGTTCAACAACTACTCTTACTTCCCTGCCAGCCTGAATCGCATAAGTTTTAGCAACTCCTTCAAAAGATTTTGCAAGAGACTCAAGATTCTCCAATCTTTTCACATAACTTTCAAGGGGTTCTCGTCTTGCACCTGGCCTTGCTCCACTAATGGCATCTGCTGCTTGTACTAAGGCAGCAATAGGATGTTCCATTTCAATATCTTCATGGTGCGACCCTACAGCATTCACTACAATAGCGTTCTCATTAAATTTTTTGGTAAACTCGTAACCAATCAAAGCGTGGGGCCCTTCAACACTTTTGTCAACAGTTTTCCCTATATCGTGAAGCAAGCCTGCTCTTTTAGCTAAATTAGTTTCGAGTCCTAGCTCAGCTGCCATTATTCCGGTAAGATATGCCACTTCAATGCTATGCTGCATTAAATTCTGCCCGAAGCTGGATCGGAATTTCATTTTACCAATATGTCTTATAAGTTCATTGTGCATATTATGTAACCCGAGTTGCATGACCACATTCTCGCCATCACGCATCATTTCCTCCTCAAGTTCCACTTTAACTTTTTCCACTACTTCTTCAATTCTGGCGGGATGGATTCTTCCATCAGAGATTAATCTCTCCAATGAAACTCTAGCCACTTCTCTTCTAAATTGATCAAAAGAAGAAAGTATTACAGCTTCAGGTGTGTCATCTACAATTACATCAACTCCCGTACTAGACTCGAAAGCACGAATATTTCGGCCTTCCTTACCAATAATTCTTCCCTTCATTTCATCATTTTGAATTTGAACTACTGATACAGTGCTTTCGATAGAATGGTCTGCTGCAGTTCTTTGGATAGATTGAACAATAATTTTCTGTGCTTCTCTTTTGCCTTCGGCTTTTGCGCGGTCTGTAATCTCTTTTATTGTAGATGCTGCCTCAATCTTTGCATCATTTGCAAGATTTTCCATAAGCATTTTCTTGGCTTCCTCGGAAGAAAGACCAGCTATTTTTTCAAGCTTAGTGTTTTGTTCCAGCTCGAGGTGGTTTAATTCCTCAATCTTCTTTTCTATAAGCTTACGTTGTTCGTTTAAATCTTGCTCGTACTTTTTATTTTCTCGTTCTTTCTGTAAAACCAGGTCAAACTTTTTTTCACTGTTTTCTTCTCTCAGCTGAAGCTGTTTTTCAAGGGCATTCTGCTTTTGTCTTTTCTGCTGAACCTCTTTATCAAATTCTGTTTTCTTTTTATACCATTCATCTTTTACTTCTAAGAGTTTTTCTCTTTTAACATTTTTAGCATCCTTATCTGCATCTTCAAGAATTTTCTTAGCCTGTTCTTCAGCTGTGCTGATACTCTTTTTACCAATTCTGGAATTCATCATCCATCCCAGGTAAAAGAACACAATAATAACAACAACGAGCATCGGTATTAACAATAGTACATCCATTTTTCCTCCACACTTAAGTTTTATTTTTTAAGACCGAACTCGCTGCCCCGTAATTAATAGGAAAAACCCTATTAATCACAGTGGGAATGTTCCCAGTCGCTTTTTACTTCCACTGCCCAGCCGAAAAATCGGCAGAGTCTTCAACACAAGGTTGAAGATGAGGCCTGTAATACACGCCGGAGTAATACTCCCAATTAGTTGATGTTAGTTTTTCACTAATTATTAGGAGCAGCGAGACGGTGATACTTAAGATGGGTCAGCTATCTGCTGATCTGACAGAAGAAGCTTTATCTTTTTAACTTTATCAGAAGCTTGTATTAAAAATTCACGATTCTTATTCTTTTCAATAAAGAGATCATAAGCAATATTTAAACAGGCAATAATAGCTATTGTCTGAGCCGGTTGATCCGGTAGCTCATCTTTCGTTTCTTCCATTACTTTATTAACATATATAGCAAGCTCTTTTGCTATTTCCTCGTTTTCAACAAGTAAAGAATATTCTTTATCAAATATTTTTATTTTCAGCTTCTTTTTTTCCATCAGTCTTTCTGTGCTAACCCACAAACAAATTATTTAAGAACAATACTTGCCAACTCGATCCGGGAAAACCTGTCACGACCAGTCTGTGGCTAAGTGTTTATCAACTCTAGTAATTAGATCCTTAATTTTAATTTTTAATTCTTCTCGTTCCTCTAAATTTAATTTTGATTTTTCCTCCACTTTGAGTTTTATTTCTTCTAACTCCGATTCTAATTCAGAAATTTTTTCATGTAATAGATTTTTATCCTGCTGTATTTCATTAAGTGATACTTCCAATTCTTTATTTCTCTCGAGAGTATCACTGTATTTATTCTTTAGTATTTCTACCTGGGACTCAAGCGCACCTAAGTCCGATATTAAAGTTTCGTATTTAGCAAGGTCCACCAACTATTTTCCTCTTAGAATCGCATTAAAATTTGTTGTTATTTTAGTAATTAAACTTTGAAAATCCTTATCAACTTCTTCATCAGTTAGGGTTCTATTAAAATCATAGTATTCCAAACTGAATGCCATACTTTTTTTATCTTTCCCAATTTCACTGCTCTCAAAAAGATCAAATAATTCAACTGATTTTAGAATTTCGCCGCTTTCCTTGATAATAAAATCTTTTACTGAAGCATATTTTACTGATTTATCAAACAAAAAAGCAAAATCGCGTAAGACTTTAGGATACTTTAAAAGCTCTTTAAACGTTTTTTTATTATTAATTAAAACATCTATAAGACTCAAATCAGCTTCAAATGAAAACACCGGCTGACTGATATCAAACTTTCCAAGAACATCATTATTTAATTTACCACCGATGCCAATAACCGAATCTTTCAAGTTTACGCTGAATTGATAATCGTAAATCTTATTCTGTATGGAATTATAAGAATCATTTAAAACATTGTCAAGCGAAATTTTTGTTAAAAATGAATTTATCACACCCTTAAGGTCATAAATATCATAATCTGTTTCGTCAGAATACCATTGATGGCTACGTTTTTTTCCTGTTAAAACGAAAAGCAATTTTTTCTTCTCTTCAAAATCCGAGAAAGTATTTATTTTATTCTGAAAGCTGTTAAATACTTTACCAATTTCAAAAACAGAGATGTCTTTTTCACCTTTCTTTATATTGTTTGATATAGCTGGTAAAGCTGAAACAATGAGCGAAGTTCTAAGATATGCCATGTCAACACTTTGAGGATTAGATACCTTAATCGGTCTTCCAGTTAATTGAGAGTTCGCTTCAGGGATTAAAGGATTATTTACCATCTCACTAAATCCTAATGAAGCAGCACTATCTCTTATCCGGTCTTCAATTTCGAATTCATCTTTTCTTTTATTGAGAGTAATACTTACCTTTTCCACGGCAGGAATTTTTTCATATCCTGCTATCCGGGCAACTTCTTCAATTAGGTCGGCTTCTCTCTCGATGTCCGGACGAAAAGTTGGGATAATAACTTCAAGCGAGTCACCCAAATCTTTGAGTAAATTGATTCCAAGTTTTTGCAATATTTTTATTACTTCCAGCTTCGGAACATCGTAGCCTAGAATTTTTTTCAAACGAGGCAGGCGAAGTTTAACTTCAGCATTCCTTATCCTCCCGGCATATTCATCAATAATACCTTTGGCAATCTCTCCGCCAGCTAGAGAAGCAATTAACTGAGCTGCCCTTTGAGCAGCAAAGACAGTATTTGCAGGATCAGTCCCACGTTCAAATCTATAGGATGAATCAGTTGCAAGCTGCAAATTTTTTGATGTTTTACGAATTGAAGCTGGATTGAAGTAAGCAGACTCGATTAATATATTCTTTGTTGATTCCGTGACTTCTGAATTTTCACCACCCATTAGTCCAGCAATTGCAACTTCCCGTTCACCATCACAAATCATCATTGTTCCCTGTGGTAAGAGTCGTTTTTTCGAATCGAGTGTGTTGAAATTCATTTCTGATTTAATGCTTTTCACAACTATCTTTCTTTTTGCCAACTGATCAAGATCGAATGCGTGTAGTGGCTGCCCTAATTCGTGAAGTATAAAATTAGTAACATCAACTACATTATTAATAGGGCGTAATCCGATTT
>JBATIA010000504.1:0-4140 GCA_049667415.1 Ignavibacteriaceae bacterium | reverse complement strand
TGCATTTTCTCCGGGAGAGCTTTATGGTTCTGTCCCTGAGCTTGCAGATTATTGCAATCTTGAAACCGAAAAACTTTACGGCGAGTTTAGTGAAAACATAGGTCCGTATCATTGGAAGGTGTTGCAGAAGCAATCGGAAAAGAAATTGAAAAAGGTGTTCAGGGAATTGTTATCGGTCACGGTACAGACATTATGCATCACACTGCAGCAGCATTATCTTTTATGGTTCAGAATTCTCCTGTGCCGATTGTAATGGTTGGTTCGCAACGTTCAAGTGACAGACCATCTTCTGATGCTGCACTTAATTTAATTCATTCTGTAAAAACTGCATCGGAAAGTGATATTGCTGAAGTGATGGTTTGTATGTTTGGTCCTACTTCAGATATGTATGCTTTGCTTCACCGGGGAACACGTGTAAGAAAAATGCACTCAAGCTATCGGTCTACATTCAGAACTATAGGCGACATTCCCATTGCAACAGTAAGCAGAGAAAAGATTACACCGATCCGGAATGATTATAAGCGAAGAAGAAAAGACAAAGATGTAATTATCAATCCAGTGTTTGAGGAAAAAGTCAGCATTGTTTACTACTATCCGAATATGCAGCCGGATATAATTGATTCGCTTGTTGACAATGGTTACAGGGGAATTGTAATTGCCGGAACAGGACTCGGTCACGTAAACAAGCCAATGTATCCTGCGCTCAAGAGAGCAAAGGAAAAGAACGTTGCAGTTTATATGACAGTGCAAACATTGTGGGGTTATGTGCAGATGTACGTTTACGACACCGGAAGAGATATGATGGAACTCGGAGTTATTCCCGCAGCAAATATGCTTCCCGAAGTTGCTTACGTAAAACTTGGCTGGGCATTGGGACAAACAGACGATCCCGAAAAAGTAAAAAAGATTATGCTAACTCCAATTGCCGGAGAAATTACAGAACGTGAACCAAGCAACGGCTATCTCATTTACCAGGGTGGTTTGCCGGAAGTTGAAGAGTTTATAAGGCAGTTTAGGAAGTAAAAACTCACACATTGCTTTTTCATTCCCTAAATTGCTATTCTACAACTCAACTATACAATTAATTAAATACGAGTATTGGTTTATTTTGAAACTCAGTCACTCATCTTCTGCCATTTGAGAAATTTCTTATAGAATTTTTCTGATTGTTCATGCTTAAAATCAGATTTTAGTTTAGTTCCGGAATATGTGCCTGCAGAGTTTTGTACTCTTATGTCAATATCTCCACCATCAGATCTTCCGAAGAAAAAGCCAAACCCATCACCTGTTACATTCCCTTGCGCGCCAACCTCGGGTCTTGGACCATTGATAGCGATAATTTCAAAACGCCCGTAACTATACCCACTCGAGAGCGAATCAAAATCTGCCGGGAATAATCTTGAAGCAGGAATTGTGATAGAGGTTGTTGAAAGAATTGTATCAACGTAAAATTCAAAATACTTTGAACCTCCACCTCCAATTGGGACATAAGTATAATAAAGATAAAAATATGTATCGTAATAATCAGTAAAATTTGATGCTGTCCACGAAACTGTAAAATTGCTGTGTGGTGAAAGTATAAAGAGTGAGTCAGGATCAGGGGATTGAATTGTAAATTTCTGTGGGATTCTTACTACAGCGCTGGCTATCCCCTGGTTGCCGCTAATGGTTAGTTGTACCTCATCTCCTTCAGTTATCGTTCGCAAGGTATCCCAATAAGATGCGCCCTGATAACCAAAATTACTAAACTTTGATAAATCCTGATTTAGCTTAACCGTGGGTATTGAAGATATATTTGATACGACTACATAGGTGTAAGTCGGCAGCGTATCCGAAGTAAATGATACCTGACCGAAGACAGAGTACTCTGATCGTCCAACAGGACCAGTTGGTCCCGCCGGCCCTTCACAGCCCATAAAGTTAATGGCAATCAGACAGGAACAGCAAAATAAAATTACTTTTTTCATGGGAGCTACCCTTTCCGTTGATGAAAATATTGTAAATCAAATTATGATGAAGAAATCCTAATGTTCTTAGCAGGTGAGGAAGAAAATCACAATCTGGATATTTCCCTGTTTGTATTCGTGCTCTCGGCATAGTACTTATCTTCAGTACAATGAAATATATTATTATTACACTATAAAAGTATCAACAACTTTATCTTTTTTCAATTCCCCCAAATTAGCAGTAATTTTGATATAGGATTGAACACATTTTCCTTGTTCTGATCAGAACAGCTTGATTTTTAATTGTGTGTCAATCACCTGCATTATCTTATAAAATCATTTGCAATACTGGAGATTTTAATGTCCGAAAAAGATATAAACCAACTTTCAATTAACACAATCCGTTTCCTTGCAATTGATGCAATTCAAAAAGCAAATTCCGGACATCCGGGAATGCCGATGGGCTGCGCACCAATTGCATATCGCCTTTACACAAAATATATGCGGCACAATCCTGCAAATCCTCAGTGGAAAAACCGCGACAGATTTATTCTCTCTGCAGGACACGGAAGTATGCTGCTGTATTCTATTCTACATCTCTGCGGATACAAAATATCTCTGGATGATCTGAAAAATTTCAGGCAGTGGAAAAGTATAACTCCTGGTCATCCGGAATTTGGTTTGGCTCCCGGCGTTGAAACTACAACTGGTCCGCTTGGACAGGGTTTTTCGAACGCAATAGGAATGGCAATTGCACAGGAATATCTCGGCTCACTTTTTAATAAACCTGATATGAAGGTTCTCGATCACTTTATTTACGGAATCTGCAGCGACGGCGATCTGATGGAAGGAGTTTCTCATGAAGCTGCGTCACTTGCAGGACATCTTAGGCTTGGCAAATTGATTTTCTTTTACGATGATAACGGAATCACAATTGATGGAAAAACAAGTCTTGCTTTTTCAGAAGATATCAAAAAAAGATTTGAAGCATACAACTGGCAGGTTTTGAACATCAGTGATGTAAATGACTTAGTGCAGATTGATAAATCAGTTGAACTGGCACAAAAAGAAACTAATAAACCAACCTTAATAATTACGAAAACGCACATCGGTTTTGGTAGTCCGAACAAACAGGATAAATCTTCTTCGCACGGTTCACCACTCGGTGAAGAGGAAGTAAGGTTGACGAAGAAAAATCTTGGATGGTGGGAATCCATTCCTTCGGAAGATGAAAACAAATTTTTCTATATCCCCGAGGAAGTTTCAGATCATTTCAACAAATTAAATAGCACTTTCAATAATTATGAAAACGAGTGGAACAAAAAGTTCGAATCCTATAAGAAAAAATATCCTGCTGATGCAGAACAATTCATAAAAATATTCAACAATGATTTTGGTGATGATTGGAAAAACACATTACCTATATTTACTAATTACGATGAAATGGTCCCGACACGAAATGCTTCAGGAAAAGCCATCAATGCAATCGCTAAATATCTTCCAACATTGATAGGAGGCTCAGCCGATCTTGAACCTTCAAACAATACTTATATAAAAGATTCCGAAAAATTTTCTGCAGAAAACAGAAGCGGAAAAAATTTTCACTTCGGAATCCGCGAACACGGAATGGGAGGAATATTAAACGGAATGGCATTGTACGGCGGAGTAATTCCTTATGGTGGAACTTTCCTTGTCTTTTCAGATTATATGAGACCTTCGATGAGACTTGCATCACTTTCCGGCTTAAGACCAATTTATATTTTCACTCACGACAGTGTCGGACTTGGTGAAGACGGACCAACACACCAGCCAATTGAACATTTAGCATCATTGCGTGCAATACCTAAAGTGGTTGTAATCAGGCCAGCAGATGCAAATGAAACTGTTGAAGCCTGGAAAGTTGCAATCGAGCGCAAAGCAAGTCCGGTTGCACTTGCACTTACAAGACAGAAAGTTCCGGTTCTTGATAGATCAAAATATGCTTCAGCAGAGAATTTATCGAAAGGTGCGTACGTACTTGTTGAATCAGAAAAAAATCCGGATGTTATTTTAATGGCTTCTGGTTCGGAAGTTTCTCTTGCGATGGAAGCATTTAATTTACTTCAATCGGAAGGAATAAATGCAAGAGTTATAAGCTTCCCAAGCTGGGAATTGTTTGATTCACAATCAGAAGAATACAAAGAATCAGTTCTTC
>JBATIA010000503.1:0-2937 GCA_049667415.1 Ignavibacteriaceae bacterium | reverse complement strand
AGTCCGCAACTCGGTGGGCATAGCTTTGGAAAATACTGATTGAACTGAGCAACCTTTCCGCCAATGTATGGATTTTTTTCTATCAGTATTACACTTAGCCCGGTTTCTGCAGCTTCCACTGCAGCAGTAATTCCTGCTATTCCTCCACCTACTACTAAGAGATCAGATGATATTGAATTTTCTGTCATAATATTATTCCATATTTATTTGTTCTGTTAAATCCGAATTTTATTTTCTTCAATTGACTATAAATTTTATTCTGTACTACATCAATTATTTTTCCTGAAGTTCATCGTTCATAAGCATTGTCTGGTTAATTGTTGATTTCATCCTGTGTAATAATGAGTGAGAGAACTTATCCAGTAATTTAATCTCTTCTTCAGAAACCTGGTGTCTTGTTTCATCCAATAATTGCAAACGAATTGATTCTACTTTTTCTGCGAAGACACCCAGATAATTATCCTGCTGAGATTCGTTCCAAACTTCAAAGATATTTGCCTCATCTAAAATAATTTTTTGAGCAAGAGGTATATCAGCTTCAATATTCGTCTTTTGAACTTCTAAATATTTTTTTAATCCTTCTAAATCAATTATCTCAATATCTTTATTAATTCCATCGGTATTAATATCTCTAGGTACAGCCATATCAATTAATAGAGATGGACAATGCGATTTATTATAATTAGCATTTATACTTTTGGATGAAAGGATGTATTCAGCAGAACCTGTGCAAGTAAAAACACACTTTGCACTGATTAGAGGCTCCTCTATTCTGTCTAAACTAAATGCAAGACTATTATATTTTTCTGCCAACTCTTCAGCTTTGTAAAGCGTTCTGTTTACAAATATCAGGTGTGAGAATCCAGCGTTGGATAACAATTCAGCTATGATTTTTGTATTTTGATTTACGCCAACAATTGTAACTACATCTTCTTTTTTTAGTTTTTCTTTTATTATCTGAAAAGCAACTCCGCTTAATGATTGTTTACCTGACCCTATTTTTGTTTTTGATCGGATATTTTTTCCAACCCTGAAAGCGGCATGAAATAGTTTATGTAAAATTTTATCCGCTGATTTTTGTGAGCATGCCAAACTGTAAGCCTCTTTTATTTGACCCTGCACTTGATATTCCCCCAGCAGCATCGAATCCAACCCAGTTATAACTGTGAACAGATGTTTAGCAACTTCAACTCCTGAAAGTGTATAAAATAAATTTTGTTTTTCTTTAATCTCTACGTTTCTTTTTCTAAAATAGAAATCATTTACAACCGTAAAGGGATTACAATTCTGTTTAAGCACTAAATAAAACTCCAGACGATTGCAGGTTGAAACAATTACAGTACCTTCCACTTCTTCCCTTGAATTAAAATAATTCAATGAGCGGGATATTTCTTTTCTATTAATTTGAAATATCTCTCTTTCAGAAACAGTTGAGGTTTTATAATTTATTCCTAAAACAAATAATTGAAGGGTTTCATTGTCCATAATTATCTGATCAGATTATTATTCTTCATAACAATATCAAACTTTAATATCAAATTTTTTACCTGTTGCTTTGTAATACGCATTGCCTCCCCCCAGGTATGAAATATTATTATAGCCATAATTCATAAATATTTTCGCTGCTTCATAAGAGCGTGGTCCTTTTTCACAAAGAAACATTATCGGCTGACCAAGTTCAAACTTATCCCTGTGAGCCCGAATTTCTGCAAGCGGAATCGGAATTACTTTATCAGAAAATCCTGATGCTTCAATTTCCACAGGTTCTCTCAGATCAATAAATATTCCGTCGAACGATAGTACCTGATTTGGATTAATGTTCTTCACTCTGTTCTTTTCCTGGTTGATAACCATTGAACCTAAATAATTTAGCGGGGAAATAGGTGATGAATGAGCTGGTGTATATCCGTGCTCGAGGTTAATAAGATCAAATACAGTTTTATTGTTTGCCAATAACTCCGAGAATACATCAATATATCTTGTTACCTCCCCTTCACCGATTAACTGTAATCCCAATAACTTTAAACCAGGTTTTTCATATACCAATTTTCCAAAAAGTTTTTTTACATCTGGATGGTAATCCGGTCTATCAGACCATGCACCAATTACACTTCCAACATTGTATCCATGCTCGTTTGCACTTTTTTCAGTTAAACCTGATGCAGTAATTGTAGTATTAAATATTTTTAATGAGATTGTACCAACAGCACCTTTAAATGATGAGTTCTCTTCGGCAATTGAGTCGGCAGCAACCCTTCCCATCCGGTTGGATAAAGAACCAAGTGAAAAATAATCTGGTTTTCCGGATACTAAATTTTTTACTTCAACACAATCACCTGCAGCCCAAATGTTCGGAATACTGGTTTTCATATTTTCATCGACTACTATTCCACCGAGAGTTCCAATTTTTATTCCTGCTTTCTCGGCAAGAGAAGATTCCGGTCTAATCCCAAGATTATAGAATACATAATCGGATTGGATTTTCGTTCCATTTTTCAGAATAACAACAGGAAGTTTTTTTTCATCTAATTCAATTTTTACAACTTCGGTGGAGAGTAATACCCGAATATTTTTAGATCTTAAAGTATTCAGAACAATCGCTGATATTTCAGGATCAAAAGATTTTAATAATAAGGATTCCTCTTTTTCGATAATGGTGGTTTCAATTCCCCAAAACGAAACTAAAGCCTCTGAGATTTCGCATCCAATAAACCCACCTCCAATTATAACTGCCTTGCCAACTCTTCCTTTCTGAGCTGCTTCTTTGAATTTCTTAACTTCTAAAGGGGAATGGAAAGATGAAATGTAAGGTGATGATTTGTAAGGAAAGCCAGGTTCAACAGCTTTCGAGCCAGTTGCAATAATTAAAGCATTGTATTGAAGAATATTAGTTTCATTTTTATTTCGATCAGTATATTGGATTTCACATTGTGAAGT
>JBATIA010000502.1:0-1814 GCA_049667415.1 Ignavibacteriaceae bacterium | reverse complement strand
GCCGTTTGGATAAAGTACCGTAATAGGTGGGGGTGGTATCAATCCAAAATGAACAAGTACTTTTTGCAGAAACCTGTAATCGTCAATAAGATTATAAAGATCAATTATTACATTTAAGGAATCATATCCTGAAATAAATGTGGTATTGACTTCCCAGAACTCTGCATCTCCGATTAAAATAGAATCGACGTTCCCGACAATAACCGGAATAAGACCACTCATAAAACTCGTATCTATAGCTATTCCTTCTGTAAACTTACCAGGAACACCAAAAACTGTATCGATAGGGACTGAAACGAGAAGTCCTTGCATCTCCTCAATTCCGATATGATTCCAGAAAGCAATTGTATCAAGCCCTTCAGGAAAGATGCCGGTGAAAAGATAAGCTGGCTTATTATCGGAGGTATATTGAATGAGTTTGTTACCTTCTTCCTGAGAAAGAGTGAAAGGTGGATTAATAAATAGAAATAGTGCATCATAATTGAAGATAGAATCGTCTAGAGTATCAGCTACAAAAACAGAATCTTCTGTTAATTGTGAAAGTGTGGATTGAAAACTCGATGAGACATTATTCGGATCAAATATTAAAATCGATTGGTTTTGCGATAATATTAAAGTTGATCCGAGACAGAAAAAAATTAGGATTAAGTATTTTATAATTTTCATTTTATTAACACCATTTTTTTTGTTTCGATATAATTACCGGCTTTTAGTTGGTAGAAATATATTCCGCTCGTCAGATTCCGACCTTCCTCGGAATAAATACTGAACTCGACTTCATAAGTGCCGGGTTGTTTTTCTTCATTAACAAGAGTTGCAATTTCATTTCCTAAAATGTCATAAACTTTTAACGTCACAAATTGCCTACCTGTCCCGTTTGCGGGACTGCTTACTGCATACTTAATACTGGTTACTGGGTTAAACGGGTTTGGGAAGTTTTGGGAGAGATAAAATGTTTTTTCTGGTTCAATTTTCTCTGTTGATAGGACAATACTATCTGCTTCCCCGTAATAAACACCTTTATTTGTTGCTAAGTAAATTCTATTATTTTGATTTATAACCATGTCATAAATATCAATACCTGATAATCCGATGTTGTTAGCTTCAATCCAAGTACTTCCTTTATCCTGAGAATAATAAATCTGATTACTATAAGCACGATAAAGCTTCCCATTGTAACCTGAAGCTAAACATTTAGTTTGCGGAATGGTTTTGGTAACCCAGGTGTTGCCTTCATCATCTGATACTAAAAGTTTTCCGCCTGCCAATACAAATAAAGTAAAATTTGCATCTTCTATTATCTGACTGACATAATTATACTGATCTTCGAATATTATTTCCCAAGAACTACCATTGTCAATTGATCTGTATAATTTATTTATATTACCACTAGGATAGTAATTATATGCAACGCTTGCAAGCATTACTTGATTTGTACGGGTTACAAATAAATTGGTAATCATTTGACCATATGCTACTGAAGGAAAAACATAGAGCAATTCCCAACTAAATCCATAATTGGAAGATGTATATATTCCACAAATGCCGTTAGATGCGTGATTAGTTCCTAAATAGAGAATTTGACTTACTGATTCGTAAAAAGAAGAGAACACATAATAATTTGCTGTAATAGACCATGTTCTACCTGTATCATTACTTACATAAACATGCTCAGTCCCTCCTACGACAAAAATACTGTCTTTAATCGTTTCAAAAGCGTAAAAACCGGCTGGTTCATTTATTGTCTTCCATTTTATTCCACTATTTGATGTATATTTAAGACCCCACCAATGAGTGCTTGCGATTAAGTTTCC
>JBATIA010000501.1:0-1585 GCA_049667415.1 Ignavibacteriaceae bacterium | reverse complement strand
GTTTTATATACCGGCCAATCAACCGTGGACAACTATGTACTGGGATTTGATGGTTCATCTAATATCACGTTTCGTAATCTGACATTTAGAAGTTCTACTCTTGAAGCTGGGCGACTTATAGATTTTTCTGGAAAAAACAGAGAGATCACTCTTGAGGGTAATAACTTCCAAGGTGTTGGCACTAGTTCCAGCGACACCAAATATGCATTAATATATTCCAAAGATGCAGAGATTGACAATCTTGAAATCAGGAATAATTATTTGTATGACGGAAGCTATGGTTTATTATTCAGCGATTCGGTTTCGAATATCAGATTGTTTAACAATGAGTGTAAACGTCAAAGCTATACATCATTTCGATTGCAGCAAGTAGCAGGATTAGAAATTATTAACAATCGAATTGATAACCGGCCCGCATTAAATGCGAGCTGGTCCTATGCCATTTGGATAGACACTTGCTGGCAAACATTGAAGATTACAGAAAACCGCATTTTACTGGCGGGTCTGAATAACGGCTTGGGTGCGAAGGGAGGAATTTTTTTACGGGGATTTATTGGCAGTACAGAGCGTGGTCTGGTAGCCAATAATTTTATACGAATGTGGATACAGCCGGGGGTTGTTGCCGGTGCCAGCGGAATACAAGTGCTTCCTACTGTGTTCGAAGGATGCGATTTTTACAATAACACTATTTGGATAACTGGCGGTCCTACTCAAGTATGCTATCCATTATATGTTGCTACTTCAACGGCCTCATCGGAGATGCACATTAAAAATAATATACTCATAAACGAAACGGATGGGTTGGCGATGTTTTCTTATAATGCTCAATCGACTTCGCAAAGTGATTATAATGATTTATTTAGTAACGGCAGTAATCTGGTGGCTTGGAACGCTCAGTACTATCCCGATCTTGCTTCTTACCAATCTGCAACTGGTCAGGATTTACATTCAATTTCAGCAAACCCACTATTTGTCGCTGATGATGACTTGCATATCAAATCAGGCAGCCCAGTTGATGGAAAAGGCACACCGCTTGCGGAAGTTCCCCGTGATATTGATAATCAGCTTCGCTCTTTAACTGTGCCGGATATCGGGGCTGATGAATATACAGCTCAAAGAATAATTATTAAGAGGAAAAACAAGCTCAATAAAATATTATTACCGCTGACAATCACTCGCGATTCATTGCACATCGACCCGACTGATGATCCAATGATATCGGGTTATGTTCTTTCTGATGTGAATGTATTTATAGATACTCTCGTTCACACAAATCTTGCAGACCTGGAAATATCATTGACACACAAAGGAGTGATCGATACGCTGGCAAAATTTCTTCCTGATTCTGCATCAGGGTTTATTGGAACCATCTTAGATGATTCAGGCTTGCTGGCTCTTAATGAAGGCGTCTCTCCTTATACAGGCAGTTACCGTCCACATAGTCCGTTGTCAGTATTTAACGGTGTTGATCCGGAAGGCGAATGGGTACTGGAAATTTACGATCGATCTTCAGGTAATTTTGGTATTCTGGATGCATGGGGAATTGAACTTGTATTTGAGCAAACAACTGGCGTTCCCGATGAAC
>JBATIA010000500.1:0-3155 GCA_049667415.1 Ignavibacteriaceae bacterium | reverse complement strand
GGAAAACTCTACAAAAATAATTGGATGTATTCAAGCTATCTTTTTGCATCGGCTTTTAAGATACCAGTGCTTATGCGATGGCATAAATCATGCCGCATAAATGAACTTAATATTAAGGAGATAAATGTGAGTGTAAATAAAAAAAGCGCCCCTTATAAGAAAATTTTACTTTGAAAGTGGTGCTTTCTAGTTCTAATTAGAATTTTGTTTTGCAATCAAATTCAGCGCACTGCCTGCCTTAAACCATTTAATCTGTGCATCATTCATCGTATGGTTGAGCATAACTTCATCTTTGCTTCCATCTTTATGCTTTATAATCATCTTCAACTGTTTGCCTGGTTCAAGATGAGTTACGAGTAAATCGATTTTATCAGCTTCTTTTATCTTATCATAATCTTTCGGATCAGCAAAAGTCAACGGCAGCATTCCCTGCTTCTTTAAATTTGTTTCGTGGATTCGCGCAAAGCTTTTTACAATGATTGCTCTTGCGCCAAGAAATCTGGGTTCCATTGCAGCATGCTCACGTGATGAGCCTTCGCCGTAATTTTCATCACCAATAACAACCCAGCCTATTCCTTTTGCTTTATACTCTCGTGCAACTTCAGGAACAGATTTGGTTTCACCACTAAAAACATTTTTAACTTTCCCTGTATCTCCACTGAATGCATTCGTTGCACCAATAAACATATTGTTTGAAATATTATCGAGGTGTCCTCGGAATCTCAACCACGGTCCTGCCATTGAGATGTGATCGGTTGTACATTTTCCTTTTGCTTTTAGAAGCACGGGCAAATCAATTAAATCTTTTCCATCCCATTTATTAAATGGAGAAAGTAATTGTAATCTTTCACTCTTCGGATCAACTTTCACTTCAACCGCGGAACTATCTTTTGCAGGTGCAATATATCCGCTGCTTCCTTCATCAAATCCTTTCGGTGGAAGCTCTTCACCAGTTGGAGGACTTAGTTTTACTTTTTCTCCTTTTTCATTTACCAGTTCATCAGTCATCGGATTGAAGGAAAGACTTCCGGCTAAAGCAAGTGCAGTTGTAATTTCCGGTGATGCAACAAACGCAAGAGTTTCGGGGTTACCATCATTCCTCTTTGCAAAATTTCTATTGAATGAGGTAACAATTGTATTTTTCTCTCCAGTTTTAATGTCCATTCGCTTCCACATCCCGATGCAGGGACCGCAGGCATTTGCTAAAATTAATCCGCCAATATCAGTTAAAGATTTTAATTGCCCGTCTCTGTCTATAGTTGCTCTCACCTGTTCTGAGCCTGGAGTAATTGTGAACTGTGATTTCGTTTTTAATCTTTTTGAGATTGCTTGTTTTGCAATACTCGCAGAACGATCAATATCCTCATAACTGGAATTAGTGCAGCTTCCTATTAATGCAACTGAAATTTTATCGGGATAGTTTTCCTTCTTTACTGCTTTCTTCATTTTAGAAATTGGCCATGCTTTATCCGGTGTGAAAGGACCATTCAAATGCGGTTCGAGTTCGCTTAAATTAATTTCAATTACCTGATCGAAATAATTTTCAGGATTTTCAACTACATCTTTGTCTGCGCAAAGTTCATCGGCAATTCCTTCTGCAAGTGCTGCAACATCTACTCTCTTTGTTATCCTAAGATAGGAGGACATTTTTTCATCAAATGGAAAAACAGAAGTAGTAGCACCGATCTCAGCACCCATGTTACAAATAGTTCCTTTACCTGTACAGGAAATTGAATTTGTGCCCTCTCCAAAATATTCAACGATGGCACCGGTTCCACCTTTCACAGTTAGTATTCCTGCAAGTTTAAGAATTACATCCTTTGCTGAAGTCCAGCCGCTCATTTTACCGGTTAGCTTTACACCAATAATTTTGGGCCATTTCAATTCCCACTGCATCCCAGCCATAACATCCACAGCATCAGCACCGCCTACTCCAATTGCAATCATACCCAAACCACCTGCATTCGGAGTATGTGAATCGGTACCGATCATCATCCCGCCGGGGAAAGCATAATTTTCAAGTACAACCTGATGAATAATACCAGCACCTGGTTTCCAGAATCCTATTCCATATTTACGGCATACACTTTCAAGAAAATCATAAACTTCTTTATTCTCTTCATTGGCACGAAGTAGATCATCCTTTGCGCCAACCTGAGCCTGGATAAGATGGTCGCAATGAACAGTTGATGGAATCGCAGTTGTTTTTTTACCGGCGGACATAAACTGAAGAAGTGCCATTTGAGCAGTAGCATCCTGCATTGCTACTCTATCGGGCGCTAATTCGACATAATCTTTCCCTCCTTTAAATTCTTTTGTTGGTTTGTCCCATAAATGTGTGTAAAGAACTTTCTCCGAATAAGTTAAAGGTCGATTCAGGACTTTTCTTATAGCGGTCAATTTTTCCCGGTAATTATTATATGCTTTTTTAATCATATCCAAATTTGCTGTCATTTTTAACCCTTTTCTTTATGCAAGAATAATTTTTTCCTACTTCAAAATAAGCAAAAACGGTGAAATTTGTTTTAATGTGAGATTTATAAAGAGCGTGCACGATTTTTGAGGCTAACTGATAAATCTAAATAAAGCGACCTTTATTTCGGGAAAAAATTAGCAGGAAAAGGTGACGTGGAAAAAAATCCAATCTTAATTATCGATGATGAACCTTCCTATTTACAGTTAATGAAGGAGTTTCTGAACCAGGAAGGATATGTAAACGTACTTACAGAACAAAATCCTTTACATGTTTTACCCCTATTGGAAAGAACTGATATTGATTTGATTCTTCTGGATATATTTATGCCGGAGATGAATGGTCTTGAGCTACTTGAAAAAATTTACTCTGTTTACCCGGGAATTCCTGTTATAGTAATTACTGCCGTGCATGAAGTCCAGATAGCATTAAAAGCAATCAAGCTTGGTGCCTACGAATTTATAACTAAACCACCGGATACTGACAGATTATTATTAACTATAAGGAGAGCGCTAGATACAAAACTGCTTGAATCTGAACGTGACTCACTAAGAAGAGCACTCCTTGAACAGAAGCCAAGCAGAAGAATATTTTCAGATATTATCACTGACTCGCCATCAATGCATAAGGTATTTGAGCTGGCTGAAATCTTCGCACCCACAAATGAAACAATCTTCATCGC
>JBATIA010000499.1:0-5959 GCA_049667415.1 Ignavibacteriaceae bacterium | reverse complement strand
GGGAAGGGGTATTTGCTTCAACTCTTTACAAAACCGATTGGTGACAGACCAACTTTCTTTTATGAAATAATCCAGAGAAGAAAAGGTGCTCAGGGATTTGGACAGGGTAATTTCCAGGCATTGTTCGAATCAATTGAAAGAGATCAGGCACAACGCGGTAGTCTTGATAGAGTAAAATAATATTAGAATATTTTTTTTCGGAGGTTACGAATGGCATTTTATGCTAAAGTTGGCAAAGTTCCACCAAAGAGACATACTACTTTTTATAAAGAGGATGGCAAATCACTGTACAGGGAAGAGCTCTTCAGTACAAAAGGATTCTCTGGAATTTACTCAAACAAATATCATTTATACATGCCCCCACAGGTTGAGCAAATTGGTGAGGTAAATCAGGGTAAATCATCCGATTGGCCAAACGCTCCTTTACAGTATTATCACTTCTTCACTGATAATAAAAAAAGTGATGGAAATTTTCTTACTGCACGGAATGAGTTTCTGAAAAATGATAATTGTGTTATTTCAACGGCTCATCCAACTGAAGACGCCGAAATATTTTTCCGTAACAGTTATGCACACGAACTAATATTTATTCATCAAGGTACCGGTGACTTTCTTTCAGAATATGGTCGTCTGTCTTTCAAAGAGTGGGATTACATAATGGTACCTAAGGGTACTACTTATCAAATTAAATTCAAAAATTATAAAAAGGCGAAGTTATTTATTGTTGAATCATCAACTCCGTTTGACATCCCGAAGCATTTCAGGAATGAATATGGACAGCTTACTGAAGAAGCTCCGTATTATGAGCGCGATTTTGGTGTACCGGAATTTATGGATCCAATAGATCAAAAAGGAAAATTTGAACTCTTATTGAAGGTTCGAAACAGAATATTTAAATATGTTCTCCCGCATCATCCATTCGATGTTGTCGGCTGGGATGGTTTCCTTTATCCTTACACTTTTAATATTAAAGAATACGCACCAAAGGTTGGAAAGATACATCTTCCTCCTCCAGTTCATTTAGTTTTTACAACACAGCATTTTGTTGTTTGTAACTTTGTTCCGCGATTGTATGATTTTCATCCGAATGCTATTCCTGCCCCGTATTATCATTCGAATGTAGATAGTGATGAAGTACTTTATTATGTGCACGGAAATTTTATGTCTAGAAAAGGTATTAAAAAGGGTTCAATAACTCTGCATCCAATGGGTATTCCGCATGGACCTCAACCAGGGAAGACAGAGGCGTCAATAGGTAAAAAAGAAACAGATGAATATGCAATCATGATTGATACGTTTGAACCCCTGCGGGTAACAAAAAATGTGAAGGATACAATGGTAAAGGATTATAGCCAATCTTGGTTGGAGAAGAAGAAGTAAAATTAATATTAATATTATAAGAAATAAATGAAACTAGTATCATACACCACAAAGAAAAAAGACAGACTCGGAATATATGTTGAAGGTAAGATTTATAACCTCCAGGAATGTGCTGCTGGAATGGGAATCGAACTACCAAACAGAATGAGAAGATTTCTCAGAGGTGGTGATGAATTTATGAATCTGGCAAGAAAAGTTGAGCAGGCTATTAAAGAAGGTAAAATTACTTCATTTGTTTCTGATGAAAACCTGAAATTGCTGGCTCCAATTCCAAATCCACCTTCATGCAGAGACGGTTATGCATTCAGGCAACATGTTGCTACCGCACGACGAAATCGTGGAGTGGAAATGATTCCTGAGTTTGATCAGTATCCTGTTTTTTATTTCACAAATCACAATGCGATCTTTGGAGAAGGAGAAATTCGGGTAGAAGATGATCATCTGCAGAAACTTGATTTTGAACTTGAAGCAGCTATTCTAATTGGAAAAGCTGGAAGAAATATTTCGGTTGAAGAAGCTGATAGTTACATCGCAGGTTATCTGATAATGAATGATTTGTCTGCCCGTGTTCTTCAAATGGAAGAAATGAAATTGAATCTTGGTCCGGCTAAGGGAAAAGATTTCGCTACGTCAATTGGTCCCTGGCTAGTAACGCCGGATGAACTTGAGCAATTCAAGATTTCAACTAAATTCGGAAATAAATACGATCTTCGAATGACTGCAAAACATAACGGAAAATTAATTTCTGATGGCAATATGAAAAATATGAACTGGACTTTTGCTGAGATTATAGAAAGAGCTTCTTATGGTGTAAGATTACTTCCTGGAGATGTAATTGGTTCAGGTACGGTCGGAACAGGATGTTATCTTGAACTTAATGGAACCTGGGCTTTGGAAGCAAAAGAAAAGGGAAAAGATTTTACTCCAATCTGGCTAAAAGATGGAGATGAAATTGAGCTCGAGATTACCGGACTTGGAATACTCAAAAACACAATTCGAAAAGCAAAGAAAAGCAGATCCATTCTTGCAAAGAAAAAGAAAACTTCTTAATGTTTCATTACGAACCTAAAAATCTATCAGTTGCTGAAGTACACAGGCTATTACTTGGTGGTGTTGCACCACGACCGATAGCACTTGTCTCAACTATTTCTAAGGATAGAGTAAATAATCTTTCACCATTTTCTTTCTTTAATGCATTTGGTGCTAATCCGCCTGTTGTTGCTTTCTCGCCTTCAAGACGAGGAAGAGATGCATCTTTAAAAGATACTTACAACAATCTGATTGAAACTAAAGAATGTGTGATTCAGGTTGTTACTCATTCAATGGTTGAACAGGTAAGTCTTGCTTCAGTTGAATTTTTGTCAGATATAGATGAATTTATAAAATCAGGATTAACCCCGATTGATTCTGATATTGTTAAACCAAAACGAGTTAAAGAATCTCCATTTCAAATGGAATGCAAATTATGGGAAATGAAAAGTTATGGTAATGGTGGTGCATCAGCGAATATTGCAATATGCGAAGTACTGAAATTTCATGTTGCTGAAGATTTGTTCACCAATGGAATAATTGATCCACTAAAGATTGATTTAATAGGAAGAATGTCTGGTGATTTCTATACTCGTGCTGATTCAGGAGTGTTCGTTGTTGAAAAACCAATCGGGAAAAAATGCATTGGTTATGATCAGATTCCTCAACATATAAGAGAATCTGAAACTTATTCAGCTAATGATCTTGGTAAGTTTGGTAATTCAGAATCAATACCAAGTGATGACGAAGTCAAAGTATTTATTCAAAATATCATAGAAGAAAAATTAGAGCAATTTGAGAGTAGTATTGACGCATTTCAAAGATATCATCGATTAAACGATTACAAAAAAATGCTTAAAGCTGCATTGATGAGGAAGGAAAATAAAAAAATAAATATTGCATTAGCTGCTAAGATTGCTTTGAAGAATAATGATGTTGATTTTGCCTGGAGAGCAGCATTGTATGCCGGAACACTTAAATAATCGTTATTAAATTTTACAGGAAGATCAACTCACTTCATAAGTGAGTTTTTTATTATATGAGTAAGTCACAGACTCTTTGGGTCCCTTCTGAAGATAGAATAAAGAATTCTAACTTTTCGAAGTATTATGACTTCCTTAGAGAGGGATACAATCTTTCATTCAGTAATTATCATGAGCTTCATAAATGGTCAGTAACAGAAATCGAAAAATTCTGGGAATCTATCTGGAAGTTTAGTGGAATAATTCATTCTAAGTCCTATAATAAAATTCTTGATAACCGGATAATGCCAGGTGCAAACTGGTTCAATGGTTCAAAATTAAACTTTGCTGAAAATCTCCTAAGATACAGGGACAATTATATTGCAATTATCAGCAGTAGAGAAGACAAGCCTGATGTTACACTTACATATAAAGAACTTTTTGAGCTTGTAACTGCTTGCAGTTCTGGATTAAGAAAACTCGGTGTGAAAAGAGGAGACAGAGTTGCAGGCTTTGTTACAAATATTCCCGAAACAATAATAGCAATGCTGGCTGTTACTAGTATTGGAGCTTTCTGGACTTCATGCTCCCCGGACTTTGGCATTCAGGGAGTAATAGACAGGTTTGGACAAGTAAAGCCGAAAGTTCTTTTTGCAATTGAAGAATATCAATACAACGGAAAGTCTATAAACTCCCGAGAGAAGATTGAAAGTATCGTTCAACTAATTCCGGAAATCGAACAAGTTATTTGGATACCATTCTTTCAAGATTTGCGGAGTGAGTTATACAACCAACAAAAAAATGAGTTCGATCAAGATAAATCATTGTATTTTAATCAATTACTGCAAAGTACATCAAAAGAAATAGAGTTTGATCAATTGCCGTTCAATCATCCGGTTTATATTATGTATTCTTCGGGAACAACCGGACTACCTAAATGCATGGTTCACGGTGCCGGTGGGGCTTTACTTCAGCATTATAAAGAACATGTTCTTCATACAGATTTAAAGCGGGATGATGTTATAACTTACTATACAACTTGCGGCTGGATGATGTGGAATTGGCTTATGAGCTCTTTGCAAGTGGGAGCAACTATGTATTTATATGACGGTAATCCGGTATATCCGGATAATGATGTCCTCTGGCGAAAAATTGAAGAGCACAAAATTTCAGTATTCGGAACGTCACCAAAGTTTCTCTCAATATTTTCTAAAAATAATCTTTCACTTAGAGAACAATTCGATTTAAGTTCTTTGAGGGCTATTCTCTCCACAGGTTCACCTCTTCCCGAAGAATCATTTCATTGGGTTTACGATAATGTAAATTCTGACTTACAGCTTTCATCAATTTCTGGTGGAACAGATATTATTTCATGCTTTATGCTCGGTAATCCAACACTGCCGGTTTACGCTGGAGAAATTCAATGCAAAGGATTAGGAATGAAAGTAGAAGCTTGTAATGAAAAGGGTGAATCGGTCGTTGGAGAAAAAGGTGAGTTGGTATGTACCGAACCATTTCCATCAATGCCGGTTTATTTCTGGGATGATGAAAGGGGAGAGAAATATCGCAAAGCATATTTTGGAAAATATCCTGGTATTTGGACTCACGGTGATTACATAGAAATAACGGAGAATGGCGGTGTCAAAGTTTTTGGCAGATCAGATGCGACTTTAAATCCTGGCGGAGTTAGAATTGGTACTTCAGAAATTTACAGAATCGTTGAAGAGATTGACGAGATTAACGATAGTATTGCCGTTGGTAAGAAATGGAATGGTGATGAAAAAGTGATTTTGTTTGTTTTACTTAACGAAAGAATTGAACTTAATGATTTATTAAAGGAAAAAATAAAAACTGAGTTAAGAATAAAAGCAACTCCTCGTCACGTTCCTGCCGAGATTTTTCAAGTTAAAGAAATTCCTAGGACTATCAGTGGTAAAAAAGTGGAGATTGCTGTTTCGAAAATTTTAAATGGGGAAGAAGTTGATAATAAAGATGCACTGGCAAATCCGCATTCGCTGGAACAGTTTTATCAGTTTAGGAAAGTTTAAACATACTATGCACTGCCAAAATCACGACGGTGCTTCAGAGTAATCTCGTTTTCCTCTCCAAGATATTTTAAAATTGAAATACGAGGTTTTCTCAAGGCATCACCACGATGCCCTAATTGTTTTTTAAACTTACCTCTCCTTGATTCTCTCTCCGAACAGGCATAAGTTTCTTGTGTTAATAATTTTTTAATGATTATTAACATTGATTAAAAAGCGCGCATAGCTTTTTTGGAAAGTGGCTTGAAAACCACGCAGTCAAAACCAGTAAAAGAGATTGACATGTATGCTATAGAAACAGATAAACTAACCAAGTACTATGGTAAGGACAGAGGAATAGTCGATCTTAATCTGAAGATAAACGAAGGCGAAATCTTTGGATTTATTGGTCCCAATGGATCAGGAAAGACTACCACGATTCGTCTTTTTCTTAGTTTATTATTTCCGACTAGCGGCAGCGGAAAGATCTTTAATTATGATATCGCAAAAGATGGCCCAAGGATAAAAAAAATTGTTGGTTTTATACCAACAGAAGTGAATTAC
>JBATIA010000498.1:0-3109 GCA_049667415.1 Ignavibacteriaceae bacterium | reverse complement strand
GTCTTGCCGGGCTTGTAATAGATTTAAAAGATTTAGGAGGAGACAGAAGTGCAATGACTCTGACTCTCTACGCTTTGTTTTTGCTATTTGTTTCAAGCAGACTTGTCGATGCGATTATTGACGGCTTTGACTATGCACGTGCTGCTTACATTATCTCGGATAAAAACGATGAAATAGCGGATGTGATTATGAATGATTTCAGCAGAGGTGCAACAGCGATTAAAGCAAGAGGTATTTACAGAAATGTAGAAAGAGAAATTATAGTTACAGTTGTTGCGTTAAGAGAACTGGGTAAACTTACAAGTATAATAAAACAAATTGATCCGCACGCCTTTGTTACTGTAAACAATGTACACGAGGTATTAGGAGAAGGCTTTAGAAAAAGAATATAATTACCTTTTTCATTTTGTTGCCTCTTTATTTTAATAAAATTGTTTTAGTTGTATTTGTCATTAGGTCAGTTTGCAGAACAATAAAGTATATACCAGACGGCAAATTACTACCAGATTCGTCCATTGCATCCCAGACTATTTTATATTTATCCGGGGCAAGTAAATTCTCTAACAGTACTTTAATTTCTTCCCCTAAGCTATTGTATACACTTAGTCGAGCATTGGTAGATTTTTTAATAATAAAAGTGATTGTACTTGTTGAATTGAATGGTACCGGGTTACTAAATAATGTATTTGTATTTATACTCTGTGAAGGATTATTGGCTAAATTAGTGATTTTATCCTGTTTTAAGATATAACTAAATGCGTAGGTAATGGGATATTCGTATCTACGAAAAGGTATAAGTATATCTTTCTTGTTATCTCCATCCAGGTCAGCTATTGCTGCGGGATAAAATTCAGCACCAGGCTGCGTTGCTTCTCCCAGCTTAGCATAAAAAAGTTTATAATGATGATAACCCATACTCCCATCAAATTTTAGAAAAAACAGATTGTTTCCGCTGGAGATAATTAATTCCTCTTTCCCATCACTATCTATGTCATTCGCCTGGATAAAATTAGCACCAAAAGAAACTGAATACCTCAGTTCTATCCTTGCGACTATTTGATAAGTGTTTTCTCCGATGGCTTCATAACATTGATACAGGGTAATTCCTTCAACAAAATCCTGCCCACCTATCCAAAATTCTGATTTACCATTGCCATCAATATCATTAGTTACAGTTTGCATATAAGCATTAAAATAGGGAAACGAAATTTGTTTAATAAATGAATATTGGTTTAAGACAGTATTTTCAATTATAATTATGTCTCCATTTCCAGTGGAACTAACCAATTTTAATTTCCCATTACCATCAAAATCATCTATTGCAAAGCCTGAAGGTTCATCACCTTCAGTTATATGCTGAAATAATGTTATAAAGTTGTTACTGCTGTCTCTATACTCACCAATCACAATACTAGATGGATTACTAGCATCTATAAAAGCACAATCAGTAGCATTATTTTTGTCAAAATCACCAAAGGTCATATCATTTATCTGGTTAGGAGTGTAATAAAAAGTAAAATCAAAGGTTTTTGGCAGCACACCCACTGAATCAGACCTATAAACAACACCGTTATTGATTAGCTTTGAATGCATATATATCTCTTTTCCACCCGTTCTGTGAATATCACCCCTTGCTTTTACAAATATTGTAGAAGAATCGTACTCAAAGACACTTTTATATATTCCATCAGTATCCATTTCAAATATTCTTACAGGACCCCCTGGGGGATACGGTATATTCGGGAAATCAGTATATCCGTATAATTCAGGTCTCCTGTTTCGGTTTAAGTCTTCAACAGGTAGCGGTGCCCAATAACTGTTTGCTATCTGAACTTTCTGCCAGAATTTAAAGTAGTGAGCGAATTTTGTAGTATCAATTTCCCAAATATTAATTATGGTCGTGTCAATACCTTCTGCTGGATTAACAATACACTTTGTGTGATTCAGGTTATAAGTTCTTGAAATACCATCAGGGTAGGTAAGCTTATAAATGTTTTGAGATACTATTTCAACTGTACCACCACGTTCAACAAACTTTTGGAGTTCGACCTCTTTGTTAAAGGTGTTGTGTTGTGCTATACAAATTGTACTTAGTAAAACCATAATTGAAATAAACCTCTTTGTTTTCATTATTTACCTATAGATAAAAGGCTTAGGGAAAGAAATTGATTACTTAAGCTATGTAAAACCGGTTGGATAATCCTTGAAGAGTAGTCCCCGTATGAAAATTTGTAAACTTTCATACCGGAATAAAAGAAATAATTTATTTAAAAGCACCATAATTCCCTCCTCACTAAAAAGTATTAGGAAAGAATTGTGCTGGGTGAAAAACTTTAAAATTTGAGAGGTTTGAGTGTGGTCAGAATTAGTTGCCGACTATAAAGCCATCCTGTTTTTATTGAGCACATACGAACCTGCTTACTTTTAGTACAGGATACTTATTTCACCATTGAGATCATAGCAGAAAGTTCCTCGACTAATTGGTCTTCCGATCCGGAATAACCAACACTCATAAATCTTATGTTTTTATTTCCGTCGATTATAAACTTTGTCGGGATTCCGCTCACTTTATATTTCTCAATAACATCATTTTTATCATCCAGCAGAACGCGGAAAGGATATTCGTTTTTATTAATGAAGTCTTTAGCATTTTTCTTTATGTCATCTACTCTTTCCCAGGTATTCACAAAAAGAAAAGCTACACTTGTATTATTCTGGTACTTCTGAACTGCTTTCTTCATCCCGGGAAAACTTGCCAGGCAGGGACCGCACCAGGTTGCCCAAAAATCAATAACTACTGTCTTACCATTATAATCTGTCAGCGATACCACATTCCCATCCAAATCAATTAAAGTAAAATCGGGTGCAGGTTGCAGGATCATTTCTTTTTCCAATTTATCAATAAGCTTTTTCCTTCCGGCATCTTCATATTTTGAGAGATAAGTATTAAAACCATCTGTGTTTCCATTCTCGTTGAGATATGCTTCTCTCATGTAGTCTTTCATTTTTTCTGTACCGGAACCCATTTTAATAAAATCCCCAATCACGGTCATCGCTTTTGAATAATTACCGTTTTCTACCAATACTTTGGAATAAAGTTCATTTACCT
>JBATIA010000497.1:0-8122 GCA_049667415.1 Ignavibacteriaceae bacterium | reverse complement strand
GCATATCTTAATACTATGGGCTATTACTTTATGAATCTTGGTCGGCTTGATGATGCACTGGTGATATTCAAATTTAACTTGGAACAATATCCACATGTTGCAAATTGCTATGATAGTCTCGCCGAATGTTTTCTGACCAGGAATGAAAACGATCAGGCGATTAAATATTACAAGCTTGCATATGAAAAAATTGAAAGCGATACGACCGTCAACCAACAGTTTAAAGAATTTCTTAAAACAAACATTGCGGATAAACTGGAGGAACTAGGTACGTAGGTTAATTCTTAAGAAGTCAAGGTTTCTTCCAAACTAGATAATTTAGAGATTATTAACCAAAATGAAGCTAATGCATTAGCTGATGTGCTGGCTATTAGCATCGAGCCCCCCGAAACTTAACTTCATGAATCAAAATAAGAAATACATTTTCCCCCCATCTCATAAAATTAGCCTTGACTTTATGGATTTCATTAACCATCTTTTTATAGGGTTTTAAACAATTAATGCATTCAGGAGTCCCTTATATGCTAAAAAAAATAGCCGTCATTTCAATAACTTTCCTGCTTTCACTAACCTCTTTAAATTCACAAACAGTTTTCGGTAAATACGCTGGTGAATTTATGGCAGTTGGTGTTGGTGGAAGAGCACTTGGCATGGGTGGTGCATTTACAGGTATTGCAAACGACGTAACTGCAGGCTACTACAACCCTGCCGGATTAGCAAACATAAATTACCCTCAGCTTGCACTTATGCACTCAGAGCAGTTTGGCAACCTTGTTAATTATGATTATGGAGCTGTTGCAATTCCTTTCCGGGAAGATATGAGTTTCGGATTAAGCATAATGAGACTTGCAGTTGATGGAATTCCCGATACAAGAAACGCATTAATCGACGGACAAACGGGTGAACTAATAAGAGACATCAATAATATTTATGCCCGCCTTGATTACTCCAGGATAACAGAGTTCAGCAACCAGGATTGGGCTTTCTACTTGACCTTTGCAAAAAGGCAGTGGAAAGATTTCTACTGGGGAGCTAATATTAAAATTATAAGAAGGGATATTGCTGAATTTGGTGCAACTGGAATCGGTTTTGACATAGGAGCTTTCTGGATGCCAATAGAAAACCTTTCAGTCGGTGGTAACCTCCAGGATGCAACAACAACTTTAGTGGCATGGAGTACCGGTACGAATGAATTAATTTCACCAACACTTAAGTTAGGAAGCGCATACAGGATTACCGGAATTCTTGGTGGATATATTATGCCAGCAGTTGACTTCGATATTAGATTTGAGAACAGAAGATTTGCTGCTCAATTTAATGTTGGACCGGTAAGTTTTGATGCACATGCGGGACTCGAATGGAATATCAAGGATTTAGTTTACATCAGGGGTGGTTATAGTGATGTTAAACAGTTTACTGTTGGCGCTGGTGTTAAACTACCAAAGCTTAATATTGATTACTCATTTGCCCGTTTCAGTCAATCTGAACTTGATCGTTTGCCAGATTCGCACAGGATATCGCTTATTTTAACTCTGGAAGAACCCAGATTTATGCGAGACGGATTCTAAGCTTTTGCTTCTTCGCCGTTTTTTGTACCAATTAAATTATCGAGGGTACTCAAAAGTACTTTATTTGTGACTGGTTTGGTCAGGTAAATATCAGCACCCAGTTCTTCAGCCTTTCTTCTATCTTCGCCATAAGCATGTGCTGAAAGACAAATTATGGGGATAGTCATATAGGATGGTTTTCTCTTCAACTCCTTTATTAAATCAATTCCACTAAAATCATTCTTTAAAGAGATATCCATTATAATAACACTATATTTTTTTTCTTTTAAATAATTGAATACTGAGTTCTTTGTGTCGCAGTAGTCAAGATCAAATTTCTTTCGTAGCAGCAACTGAAGATATTTACGGCTTTCAATTTCATCTTCAACAACCAAAATTTTAGGTTTATTTATCATACAAGTAAGATTCCCATTATCCCCAAATAATTATTACAAACTTATTAAGAAATATATTTATGTCCTAAATAGTTTGTTAATAACCTCAAGGTTGCGTGGTTACTCCTGAGGAATTTGCTCCATTATAATTTGGTGGGTAAGCTCCGTGTTCGGGAATTTTTCGTGTATTATTAACAATGAAGAAGATCGCCAGTAATATTAACACGATAATAGTCCATATTGTACTTTTATGTTTATGATAAAATTCAGGTTTACTTTCTTCCTGTTGTTTACCAGCTTGTTTACCGATGGGGGAAGATGATCCTGATTTACTACTATTTCTTTTTTTAGCCATAATTTTTCTTAAGTTTAATCATTTGGATAGATTCTAACTATTATTTAATACTGGTTCTAAATTTAGTTTAAAACTTTATATCATCCTCATGAAATATCTATGCACTTAAAGTTTTAAAGATTTATATGGTCGGCTTTTTTGCAGAATTGCTGTTTAAAATCAAATACGATTTTAGAAGGATAAAAATTTTTCATTCGGTAGCTAATCAAGTAAATTTTACAATTACGTTAATATTTTTGGGTAAGTCTGCCTTGGAGAAAATAGTTAATTGTTGACAATGATTAAATAACAATATTATCAATTCAACTTCCCTATATCGATTCAGCTAAAGCATAGTGATAAATAACACTTAATTATCTCTAATAACCCTAGGTTTTGCCGTAAAACTTTCAGGTCTTTTGCACTAAAACAGTATTATTCACAACAATGAAATCCTGTTTCTTTACTGATATTATGACAATAATTAAAGAAATTCGTTGGTATGATAATTGTTTTTGCTTTACTGCATTAATTACTATAGAGTTGAGTCGGGGATTTTTACTGCACCAAATGATATAATTTATTGATTAGTCCAGACCAGATGATTATATCTATATTTGAAATTTAATTAATTATTAAACGAACTATTAGAGGACGTAGATGCTAAACAGAAAAAATTTATCGGATAAAACAGGGAGTGCACTGGTTGAAGCACCAGGTACAGCAACAGATGGACTTGAGGAAGAACTCGATAGCTATACCAGGTCAGCTGTAACCAGGATAAGATTCAATATTGTTATTAAACCTGCAATAATATCTATAATTGCTCTCATCGTTTCTTTTTTCCTGGATGTTTCAAAAGTTCCACTTCTTGGTGACATAACATTCGATCTCGCAAGAACTCTTTTTCCAGGATGGCAACCCCCGGTTGATACTTTTGAACCTTACAGCTTTTGGTGGTTACCCATAGCAGCTTATGCTTTATTTGTTTTTATTGCTTTCCTCGCCTACAACAAACTTAAAGTGGAAATTATAAGAACTCCTGCTTCAGAAACAATTGACAGAATTATTGAAGCTTCAATGAGCGTAATCGACTCTATTGCAACTGCTCTTCCCCTTATCGGTGCAGCTATTCTTCTTGTAAGTATTAAACTGGGTGAGGAAATTTTTCTTGGTCTTTCGGTTCCTTTTGAAATTAAGGCTCTGATAGTTCTGGCTATTGGAAAATTATTTGAACCTGTTCTTGATCAGCTTGGTGTTGATTTTCAGAATGTAGTAAATCACGTAAAAGATATTCGTGATAAATATTTCTCCCGTATCCAGATTGAAAGCTCTAAGAGCCTGATAAAACAATTCAATCAATCTGGTCTTGGAGGTGGAGGTGCTGTTTCAATCCAGGATCTGGAGAAGTACAAATCACTGGTTGATGAATCAACAAAATTAAGTGATATTGTTCGTAAAAATTTCACCGCTGTCAGCGATATGATGGAAAAAATGAACTCAATCCAACAAATAAGTTCGGATAAAATTCAACAGTTAAACGTTCTCGCTAATTCTATCACTCAAGCATCAACATCACTTACAGATGAAAGAACACTGGTTGGTTTAAAGCATCTTGAAGCGATAGTAAAAAAGTAAAGGCTAAAAGATGACTAAAAGAGAACGCGACAGCAAATTTGTTATTTACCAGGTACTATACATCTTTGTGATAACAGTACTTGCGCTCAAAGGGGCTGATCTGGATCTGCGAAGAGTTGCTCTTGAAGATGAGACAGTTCAAGTAAGTGTACGTGATTCACTAATGTCAGTATTAGACTCTTTATATTCTTTGGGAATTGATTTTTCAATAAAGATTGATCCTAATGTAGTTGTTGAAAATGAAGAGATGAAGAAACAGATCGCAGAAATGAACAGAAAGCTTGAAGCCGTTAAAGATTTCGTACCTCCGCCAAAAGAAAAACCAAAGGAACTACCAAAAGAGGAACAAACTAAACTTCAGCTCCCGATTTCACTTAAGCAAACATTTATTCAAAATACCTGGAACACAGCCAAAAACAGTGGCACTGTTCCTACTAATCTTTATGATCCACGGGATCGTTCGAAACCTATAGTTGTAATTCCTCCGGGACAGGAAGTAAGATTTGATTTAACAGATCAGACAGAAGTAATTGTCGCCTTTGGATCTCAGGAGGAACGTGTAAAAGTCATTCCAAATAAACCCCCTGAAATTAAAATTGAAAGAGTTACAACAAAAATGAATGCTCAGGACATTTATGTACAGGAGCTTCAAAGAATTACTGCATTTACTGTTACAATTCTGGATAACAGACCAGAGCAGCTTAAAGTAAGCTACTCCGGACCAATATCAGTGACGGGCCCACAAAAAGATGCTAACGGTAATATGGTTTATAATGTTTCCCTCAGGATAGCAGCCAACGAAAATCAGTATGATGATTGGGTTGATAAAAATGAAACCTTGAGAGAAGCAGATGGCAGATACAAAGCAAATTTCTTCTTTATTGTGGTTGATGAGAGAACTAAGGACAGGGTGCAAGTAGGAGACTCATTTTTCTTTACAGATTTTGCTAAATAATAACCGGGTATAATAAAATGAAAGTCAGGCACCTTTTAATAATAATTTCGTTTTTAATCATTTCACCAGCATTAAAAACTATTTTTGCACAGGATGATGAAGAACCAATCAATTATTTCCAGATGGAACCGCTGGATGATAGCTTGTTTATTTATATTCAGCAGGCTTTATTTATAGATCCTCCTGATCCTAAAGCTGAAATCATAGCAGACCTAAGAGATGCAAATAATCAGACTATATCTATCAAAGGCGCGCTTTATCCGTTCTTAGCGCTGGCACCAGATTTAAGAGCCAGAGTTATAACGTATCCTTTCAAAATTAATCTGGAAGAGGACATACACTATGGTAGTGTATTTACCCGTGTAATTGAAAAGATAAAAATTAATAAAGTGCTTGATCCTCCAACTAAGCAGCAAATTTCATCATCAACCTGGTATGTAAATCCCTTCTTCGAATTATTTGGTGGGGAAAGACTTGGAATTCCAATAAAAAAGGATATCGGTCTTTCTTTTGGAATGCTTACAAAATATGAAGGCCCGCTTAACACCAATTTCCTTGAAGCTAACTTTCACATACTTGGAGTTTACGGTGGTGCATATACAAATGTTGACGCGCTTATAACTTCGTTTACAGATAATAACCATAATAATTTAATTTTCTCAAGTGGTTATCAGATAGGTTATGTCTTTCCCTTTGGTAACTTTTTTGAAATCAATTTTTTGAGTTCTGTTGATGATTTCAGCGAGAATCAAAGAGCACAATTTCTTGGTCCTGGCAGAGGCACTGTTGTGTTCAATACAGATGGCTCTGTAAAATACCAGGCTTGGCTAGTTGAAGGATCATACCTAAACTGGGAATTCAGATACCCGGTTAAATTACTTGGTGCAACCAAAGGAAGAGTTTACGCAGCGCAATATTTAAAAGAGTGGCACTTTGGATTTGACTTTAGAGAAATGTCTCTTGCCGGTAGTACTTTCGATTTTCTATTTGATGCGATGACAAGTAGCGAACATAGACAGCCTCAATATGTAATGACTTTAACTGTACAGAAGATTGCTGAGAGCTGGGCTTTTAGTGCCTTCTCAATTGGTCCTTCCTTAATTATGTCCAGATTAGAAGATGGAAGTTTTGGTGTTTACAAAATTTTTGTGAATATGAGATTCAAAATGGGCTCATCACTTTAAAAAAACTATTTACTCCTTTTTGTTTACCCCGGCCCAACTTCCGGGGTTTTTTATTTTCATCCACCGAAATAATGTTTCTCCTACTTTCTTTGTTAATTTAGAAATATGAAAAATCAAATCATTCTTTGGCTCAGTAGTTTAATCATTGTCTTTCTGATTGGTTATGTTAAAAACGTGACGAGCAAAGACTATCCAATTACAGGGACATTTGGAATTGAAGGCAAAAAAGTTTCCTACAAACTTGATAAAGTATCATTCGATAAGACATCGTATAAAAATATTATCATAAGCGATATTAAAGGAGTAAGCGGGAAACTTATCTGGTTTAAGAACAACATGAATTATGAAAATGAATTGAAAGAAATTGAAAGAGGACTAGTTGGTGAAATCCCCATACTTGAACCTGGTCAGCAAATTAAGTATAAAGTAATATTAACATATCCTGATAAGCAATTTGAAATTCCTGAAAAAGATTTTGTGACCCTGACTTTTTGGAGTAATGTCCCCTCCCCTGTTAACATTTTACATTTTATTCTATTGTACAGCGGATTACTTATGTCAATCAGGTGTGCGCTTGAACTTTTCAATAAAAATAAAAATTTGAAAAAGTACATTGTTATTACTTGTGCATTCTTTATCACACTTACAATTCTCATCCATCCTTTATATAACAGCTATAAACTTGGTGCAATCAATAAAAATATTCCAAACATTTTAGAACTTCTTGAACCGTTTTATTTAGTGATTATGATTCTGTGGATTGTCGGAGCCGTAGTTATATTTAACAAAAAGTATGTTAGTTTGGTTACAGTTTTTATCTCTTCCGCTACGATTCTGCTTTACTATTTATTATAGCAAATTGTTTTGTTTAATTATTTAAAAGAGAAATAATTTCTGAGTGAATTTCAGGAGACGATGCAACAGCACTCTTTCCTTTAACAGGATTATTGCCTTGATAATCTGTAATTACTCCACCAGCCCCCTTGATGATTGGGATTAATGGGAGTATATCCCAGGGAGACATTACCGGGTCAATCATAATATCCGCAAAACCGGTTGCAAGCAAATAGTAACCATAACAATCTCCCCAGTTTCGGTAGATTTTTACTTTATTTATTAACTGGTTGAATTTATCAATGTTCTGATATTTTTCAATGTTTAAATGATCTGTTGTAAGAAGTACAGCATTGCTAATTTTATTACAAATTCTAACCAAGGTTTTCTTTCCGTTAATCGTCGTATCAACATTATCTCCTATTAAATAATCATTTAGGATTGGATGATTGTAAACACCGATAATCGGATTACCGTTTTTCAATAATGCAATTAGGGTTCCAAAACTGTAAGCTCCACAGATGAAACTTTTTGTACCGTCAATCGGATCCAAAACCCAGGTGTATTCTGCATCTGGATTAATTACACCAAATTCTTCTCCAATTATTCCGTGATCGGGGAATTGTTTTAATATTAATTCACGCATTACTTCTTCAGCTTTTTTATCAGCGATGGTAACTGGAGAATTGTCAAGCTTTGACTCAACGGAAACTTTCGTTCCGAAGTACGTTTTTATGATTCCGGAGCTTGCCCGAGTTAATATTTTACTAAAGTTTTTAAATTCAGTTAATTCACTCATTATGTGTTAGATATCTATTAAAGATGATGGGAAAATTAAGAAAAAATACTTTGTGTGAAGGGGTAACAATTCCTATATTTACAGCCCAAAATGTAAAGAAACCGGAGAGTTGGTCCCGATAAGATCGGGATGATTTTCCGATGAATCAGGATTTCGCTTTACTCAAAATGCGGCGGTCTTGTCGAACGAAGTGAGATCCCATCAAAGACGGAAAAACCGTTTAGGATTATAAAAATATTTTTCGGAGAGTTGGCAGAGTGGTTGAATGCGGCGGTCTTGAAAACCGTTAAGGATGCAAGTCCTTCCGGGGTTCGAATCCCTGACTCTCCGCAAAACCCCTTAGTTTACAATAACTTAGAGGTTTTTCTTTTAATATTCTTACGATAACTTACCTTGAAATCACAAGTTGCTCGAAATTAGGATTCCAGTGTTGAAC
>JBATIA010000496.1:0-1736 GCA_049667415.1 Ignavibacteriaceae bacterium | reverse complement strand
GCTTGAAAGTGTGATATTGGATGATCAAACTGTACACGTTCTTTCGAATACTTTGTAGAATACTCTAAAAGTTCTTTTGCTGCACCAAGACATGCAGCACCAAGCCCAAGCCTTCCGGCATCAAGAGTTTTCATTGCGTAAATAAATCCTCTTCCATCAGTTCCGATTAAATTTTCTTTTGGAATTTTTACATTTTCAAAACTTAGCGCGTTTGTAACACTTCCCTTAATTCCCATTTTCTTTTCAGGGGGTCCGGCTTTAAAGCCAGGAATATTTGTATCAACAGCAAAAAGACTAATCCCTTTTTCTGTACGCGCAAATAGAGAAACAAAATCTGCAATACCGCCATTAGTTATCCAAAGCTTTTCACCATTGATGACCCATTCATCTCCCACAAGATCGGCTTTTGTTTTTAAGTGAAAAGAATCAGAACCAGCCTGAGCTTCAGTCAATCCGAACGCCGCGATCTTCTCTCCGGATGCTAAAGGAGGAATAAATTTCTTTTTCTGTTCTTCACTTGCGCCATTAAAAATTGCGTTTGTTCCGATTGATTGATGTGCTCCAATAAAGGTTGCGGTTGACATACAGCCACGGGCAATTTCTTCCTGCATTAAGCAATAACCAACTTCACCAAATCCGCCGCCGCCGTATTCTTCAGGAAATGAAATTCCAAGAAAACCAAGCTCAGCCATTTTTTGGATTAATTCTTTTGGAATCTTTGCTTCTTCATCAATTTTTGCAGCGATAGGTTTTATCTCGTTGTTGGTAAAATCACGCACCATTTCCCGGAGCATAATTTGGTCTTCAGTAAACTTGAATTCGAACATAGAGTGGCTGCCTTCTTTTTTGTCAATTGATATTGTCAAATAATATTCCAGAAGGAATTATTGCATTATTTGTTCAAATACCAACAAAAATGAAGCAAAACAGTCCAATACTTTTCATATCAAAGAAGGGAAATTTAAACTGTTCTTAATTGTGAGAAGTAAGAGTATTTCTATTCTAATCGTATTCCATTTTCAAATAGTGCGGTTGGATTTGGAGAATCACTAAACTTTCTAATTAACCCAATTTGTGTATACCCTTTTTGCTTTATTTCAATTTCGCAAACAAATTCATAAAGTCTATTTGATAGTAAGGGATTTCTATCAGAATTGAAGGTGAATATCACTTCTTCATTAGTTGGAGTTTTTATTATGATCGGAACTGGATTATTAAAATCTTCTTTTTTTCCACTTATGGAAAGTGTTAATTCTAATGAGTAAGTATAACCATCAATTTCATAACTTGTCTTCGGAGGATAAACATGAGTTTGATATTTGCTTGGAACAAGAATGGGTTTTTTATCCAAAATTTTTATAAAAGGAATGCTTACTTTATAACCTGGCCAATCTTCTTCAAGTTGGGGGAAAACGGTTATGGTAAAGGAGATAACTAAAGTTGTTATGAATTTTATTGTGAATATTTTCATGATCATTTTTAACTTGGTATGCTGTTTATAAAAATATTTAAGTCATAAATTATACCACCAAATTATATTGTCTTACTCATCCCTTTTCACAGTATCCGGAGAGAATGCTGGTAAGCAAACGGCAATATATTCTACAGTTCCATCATAAGGTGTGCTGTATTGTATCCACTCACCTTTTTTTGTTAAGATTGCTGAACCTGCACTAACATCAATCACTTCGTTTTCAGTTTTTACTTGTAACGTTCCTTTCAGAACAACAGTATAT
>JBATIA010000495.1:0-1958 GCA_049667415.1 Ignavibacteriaceae bacterium | reverse complement strand
GCGCTGTTCGCTTTGCGTTCTTCAATTGAATCGGAAGATAAAAGAGCGACACTTTCAGCAGTTTATTCATTAATAGCTTTTGTAACAGTCCCATTTTTTATTTTTGTAATGCCAAGAATAATGAAGGGATTGCATCCCGGTTCCGCTGATGATACAAACTCTGGTCCGGTTGTAGATTTTCAGATGAACTCGAGTATGCAGTTAATATTTTTTCTTTCGTTAATGGGATTTACAATTTTATATATTTGGATGTGGAGAGTTGGTTACAGATCTATAATAATCAGAGATAAATTTAATAAGCAACAAATAATCCCAACATCGGGACAGGGAGGATAAATTTGGACGGTCTCTACAACTTTTTGCAGAGTAATGCAATTTACATTGTGATGATAATTGTTCTCATCGTTTGGGTTGGAATATTTTTTTATATGTTCGCCCTTGATAAAAGATTAAAAAGCATCGAAAAAGAAATAACAGGAGATAAAAAATGAAAAATAAATACATATTCGGCGGAGTAATAATAGCAGTTTTTCTTGTTTTAATGGGTTATTTGTTTACCCAAAGCAATATTGAATACGCAGATGACTTTACTAAAGTAATGACCACTCAAAAAACAGTTAAAGCTACAGGCAGCTGGGTTAAAGAAAAAAACTACCAGGTCGATAATAAAAATAAAACCTTTTCCTTCGTTATGGCTGATGAGAACGGAAAAGAGATGAAAGTAATTTACGAAGGAGCAATTCCAAACAACTTCGAAAGTGCTACAAGCGTTGTGGTTACAGGTAAGTATCAGAACGGATATTTTCATGCGAAAGATATTTTGACAAAATGTCCCAGCAAATATGAAGAGCAGAAAGCCAGTTCTTCTTCTCTTTAATCAACATTCTTAAATATTAAACAGATCCGAGGAATTATATGATAGGAAGTATTATACTCACACTTGCACTTGCATTCAGCATTATATCGATGATAATGTATTTCCTGAATTTTAGAGGATATAAAAACACATTAAACTATGGAAGAATTGCATATCACGGGATGGCTGTTCTTGTGATAATCGCTTCGGTTTTTTTATGGTATGTTATCTTAACGCATCAGTATCAATATAATTACGTTTATAGTTACAGCAATAATGCCCTCAGAAATCTAGGTCTATTGCACCTGGCTTCCTCTTTCTGGGGAGGGCAGGAAGGAAGCTTTATGCTATGGTTGCTGATGACTGCAATCGTTGGAATTATTCTTCAATCATATGCATCTAAAAGAGGTGATCTGGAACCAAGAGTGATGGCTGTATTTACTCTTGCAACTTCATTCCTTCTTGTTATGGTTTCACCCTGGTTTAAAAATCCATTTGAGTATATCTGGATGACACCTGTATTTGTAAAAATAGAACACATAAATTCGCAATTTTTTAATTTGTCTTTTTTACAATCATTTTTCTTTTCAGATCAAAGCACCAACCAGGGTTTTATCCAGATAAACTCAGATCTGGTTTCTAAACTTTCACAGGCAGGAATTTCACTTAATCAATTTATTACTGATGGAAGAGGATTGAATCCACAGCTTCTTAATTTCTGGATGCAGATTCACCCACCGATTCTTTTTGCAGGATTCGCAATGGCTACTGTACCATTTGCATTTGCAATCGCAGCTTTAATGAAGAATGATTATCGTGATTGGGTTAAGCAAGCTTTCCCGTGGATGCTTGCCGGAATGGGAGTTCTTGGTTTGGGAATAATGCTCGGTGGTTACTGGGCTTATGAAATGCTTGGTTGGGGTGGTTACTGGGCCTGGGATCCTGTTGAAAATTCAAGTCTCATTCCGTGGTTGGTCGGAGTTGCAGGAATCCACACACTATTAGTTCAAAAGAGAAGTCAGGCAAAAGGTGGTATTGGGAAATATGCAAAAACCAATTTGATTCTGTGTGTTCTTACTTATGTTTTAGTTCTTTACAGCAC
>JBATIA010000494.1:0-1906 GCA_049667415.1 Ignavibacteriaceae bacterium | reverse complement strand
GAGGAATTAAAAAACAAAATTTCTGTTGGATTTATTCTGGAATTTATAAACTTATTCAGGGGTGTAACTGGCAAATCGAATATTTACCTGGAAAATGCACAGGTAAAGAAAGGAATTCCTGATTTCTTAAAAATGAAAGGAAGAGAAGCAGCAATTGCACGCATGGAAATTCTGGATGAACTGGGTTCAAGTGTTCAGAAATATTTCAAAAAATATCCATCCGGTTTGGAGGATGAAGTAATCTCCTGGCGTAAGGAAAACAAATCTAAAATTCTAAGATACTTTAAAGGTGAAGAAAACGATTGGAACGATTACCAGTGGCACCTGAGGAAAGTAATAAAGGATGCGCAACCTTTGGCAGAATTAATTGAACTTACAAACGAACAAAGAGAAGCTGTTGATAATGCAGTTAAGAATAAAATAGCTTTTGGAATAACACCATATTACCTAAGCTTAATGGATAGGAAATTGTCAATAGGTTATGATCACGCTATACGTGCACAGGTAATTCCGCCAAAAGAATATGTTGATAAAATGAGTGAGCATAAAGGAGACCGTGATGTAACATTTGATTTTATGGGTGAGCACGATACTTCACCAATTGAATTAATCACAAGGCGCTATCCCATTATTTCAATTTTGAAACCATTTAATACCTGTTCACAGATATGTGTTTACTGTCAGCGCAACTGGGAAATTGCGAGAGTACTTGAGCCAAAAGCACTTGCTTCAAGCAAGAGGATTGAAGAAGCTCTTTCCTGGTTTGATGAACATAAAAGCGTAGGAGATGTTTTAATTACCGGTGGAGATCCCTTGATAATGAAAGATTACCAGGTGGAACGATTACTCGAAGCACTTGCATCCAAGAAACAAGTGTACAGAATCAGGATTGGCAGCAGAACACCGGTAGTTCTTCCAATGAGAATAACGGATAACCTGATCAATATAATTTCAAAATATCATAAACCACCACAGTTGGAAATAGCTATTGTTACACATTTTGAACATTCATACGAAATTACACCCGAAGCTATGAGCGCAGTACAAAAGTTTAAGAAAATTGGGGTAGGAGTTTACAACCAGCAAGTGTTCACTGTAGAAAATTCAAGACGGTTTGAAACTGCAAAACTTAGAAGGGATTTAAAGTCAATTGGTGTTGATCCATATTATACATTTAATATGAAGGGGAAGGAAGAGACAAAAAGATATATGGTGCCAATTGCCAGAATACTTCAGGAGAGGAAAGAAGAAGCCAGGTTACTTCCCGGATTAGATAGAACTGATGAACCAGTATTCAACGTGCCAAAGCTTGGTAAGAACCAATTACAGGCTGGACAAGACCATAGACTTGTAATGATTTTACCTGATGGCTCCCGTGTCTACGAGTTTCACCCCTGGGAAAAAAATATTTCGGCTATTCCGCCTTATAATTATGTTGATGTTCCGATATATGATTATTTAGAGGAACTTGCGGCCCGGGGTGAAAATATTCGCGATTACAGAACAATCTGGTTTTATTATTAGTCTCAACAATTCTTTATAAGAGTTACCTTACCTTCACACAACGGATTTCGGTTTATTTAAATTTCCCGGATGTTTAGAGAAAACATATTATTACATTTTATCCACTTGATTTTATCGCTATCTTTAATCTTTCAAATATTAAGAAAATTAAAAATCAAAATATGAAATCAGTTAAAGAAACCACTTCAAAAATACCTTCCTGGGAAAATCTTGTTAAAAAATATCAAACCGCACCTAACCGGAAAAGCATCTGGCAGTTATGTAATTCATTTATACCATTCTTAATTATCTGGTACCTGATGTTCCTTAGTATTGATATAAGTTACTGGATTACTCTTCTTCTGGCACTGCCGGCAGCAGGTTTTGTGTTAAGAATTTTTAT
>JBATIA010000493.1:0-5483 GCA_049667415.1 Ignavibacteriaceae bacterium | reverse complement strand
GATAAGCGCAATGTTTTTTCCTTTAAGTTTTTTCTTCTCCTTACCTTCCTTTTTATCTTCTTTTAATTTTTTCGAGAGGTTTAGTAAGAAGCGAATTTCTTTTGGTGTAAAATCTAATAGCTTTAGGAAACTTCTGTTTTTAAAATTTATTGCCATAAAAGATCTCCAATTTTATTCAATGAATGAATATTTTTAATAAAAAGTAACTAAAATTAATTGATTGAAAATTATAAACTAAAGATAAGTCTAAAATCCAAATGATCTGCCCAGTTACGATATGATTTGAAATTTATCCCAGCGTAAAAGTGATCGAAAATTCTATGGACCAAACCGTATCTTTGATAAAAATCATCCTTTTCTTTGTGCGGACGATAAACATATAAACCAAGCTGAATACTGAAAATTGTTTTTCCCATTAAAAACTCCCATCCTCCCTGAACTGAACCCCTCCATGGACTCTGGTCTTCAATTGTTCCTCTTTGAACTCTGAGCCTTGCTCTTCCATTCATTTCCAATTCAGCTCCAGCGGTAACAGCACCAAACCTCATGACCTGCCAGCTACGCAAAACATTCATCCCAAACATCGGTACCTGGGATGGATCTGGAAATGGCATCGAAGATATTCCCCAAAAAGCACTTATATCCCATCTCTTTTTATTCTCTGAAGTTATATATGGATCAGGATGAGTTCTGGGTTTAATTTCAATTGGCTCAAAAGTATAGCCTATAGCCAGGCTAAGTGCCGGATAATTAATTCCGCCGTTTGGTTCAGTGAGAGCAGCATTAGAGTTGTGATTCATACTAACTATAAACTGAGCTTCGACATTATCACTAAACTCAAATCTTATCCCTCCACCTGCGGAGAGTAAATAATTTAAATGAGTGGAATAGGACATATTTTCGGGATGAGTTTCCTTATCGTAAGGTTTAGTTAAATATGATAGCCCTGCTTTTCCTTTCACAAGAAAATTAAATTTAGAAATAATTCCAAAAAAATATGTAAAGTTTATACCGCCTTCGTAGCCGTAACCGAAAATGTCATTAAGATCAAAGTCATAAAAGCCTAAATGAAAACCCAGGCGAGGATAACAATGGCAGTCATCCCATACTTCGCGTGTATATAAAAGCCAGTTGAAATTTACTTCGTATCCAATTGGATGTGTTCCGCGAATGTTTACCACTTCCTTGGCGTGAGGTACAGCAAATCCATAAATAAAATTAATACCGGTTGTTATTGGTGTCACATCAGCGATTTCATTTTCTATAATTATTGAGGATGCTAATGAAAGAATTGATGATGTATCCACAATTGATTGGGAGTGTGATAGTCCTGCCATTAGAATATAGCAGCAAAGTATTAGGATTTTATTTCTCACAGTTTTGGTTTTATCTTTTTATTTGAATATAAACTTGAAACTCATTAAGACTTTGGTAAAAAAATAAAAACCAATTATATAAATGAAGCACAATCAAAAAAAAGCCTCTAATTAAAATAAAAACTCCAGATTATTACTTCAGCAAATCTACTATGATTTTACATATTAAAGTTATCGAATGAGGTGTTAGGTCTAAGTTATTCTAATTAAAAGCTTCAGTTTACCAGTTCCAGAGAAATTATTTATTCTACATTTAAGAATGATAAATTTAACTCACAGTCTCTATTAAAATAATTGAGAAGTCTAAAATGAAGCGTTGATTACAAGTTATTATTTTGAATTCTTTGTAGCAGGAACAGGCTTTTGAAAATTTTTGTCTATTTATTGGTTGTCGGGGTGGGGGGATTCGAACCCCCGACCTCTTCGTCCCGAACGAAGCGCGCTAACCGGGCTGCGCTACACCCCGTATCAGTTTATTACATCTTAGAAAAAGTTACTTAAACAAAAAATAATATAATTAAAATAAATTAGCTAAAATCGGTTTTCATTTGGAGTGATTTTTGTAATCGAATTGCGGTTAAAAAGTAAGGGTTGAGCCTAATAATTATTGTTTTTATTTAATTTTTATAATATTTTACTAAACACTAAAAAAACAGTTATTCACTTAAAGTGAATTGTAAAAAGAAAATAAATAAATCTATAACAAACTAAGAGGGTACACTTATGAAAAAAATATTCACAATTCTTTCACTTTCTGTTGTTTTACTCTTGATGAGTAATTCATTTGCGCAAGACAAATCTGAATCATGCGGTGACAGATCAGTGGCATGCAATGCATGGGCTTTTGGATTTGGTTTTACCTACCCAATGTATGTTGGAATAAATGGGGCATCATTAAATACCAGTGAATTTTATGGGGGTCATATACTAATTCAAAGAAACTGGTCAGAGCACGTTGCTTCAAGAATAAAAGGATCATACAACCATGTCGCAGCTCAGTATTATGAAAATTATGTGGCGAACAATGGTGAATATGTTACAAACAATATGATTACAGGAGATCTTGATCTTCTTTATTACTTCACTCCTTGCGAACCATGGTCATTATTTCTTGTAACCGGTATTGGAGTAAATTATAATAAACCCCAAAATGCCATATGGTCTGATGGCGCAGGTGGATTTGTTGTTAGCGAACTAGACGAGGAATCCAACACTGGTGCACAATTTAATCTTGGTGCCGGTATAGAAATCAAGATAGGTGAAGATTGGAGAATACGTGGTGAAGGCACGTATCATACAATGGGTAACAGTAAAATAGATGGCAGAGATACCAGGGATGGTAGCCAGGATGGCTTCTTTGGTGGTAGTTTCTTTGGTGGAAATTCTAATGATAGTTGGATACATGCTGACCTGGGTCTTCTTTACTACTTCAGCAAAGGTGCACCATCAAAGTACTGTCAAATTTACAGCGGTTTAGGCGAGGTTGATTACGGTAAGATTGAGGATATTGTAAGAAGATATCAAACCATGCCAACAGAAGTAGACTATGATAGAATATGCGAAATTGTTAAAAAATGTATGGGACCAACTAAAGTTGAAGATAAGTGGGTTCTCGTTGGTGTAAACTTTGACTTCAATAAAGCTACACTTAGACCAGAGTCATACCCAATTCTTGACAACGCTGCTGCAATCCTGCTTTCTCATACAGATGTAAGTGTTGAGGTACAGGGTCACACAGATCAGATCGGTTCTGACAAGTATAATGATGAGCTTTCAATGAAGAGAGCTGAGGCAGTGAAGAAATATCTCATTGCTAAAGGTGTTGATGCAGGTAGATTAACAACCTCTGGTAAGGGTAAGAGAGACTTGTTATTCAAGGATTCTGATACTGTTAGCAGATTCTACAACAGAAGGGTTGAATTCCACGTTAAATAACTTGGATTACTAAATATCCATATTTGTTGAAAAGGGATCTGAAAAATGATCCCTTTTCCTTTTTAAATTATTATAAAATTTGAAAGAGTTTTTTCTGCTGAGTTTTTTTTGTAATTTTGATTCGACAATAAAATTACTAACCTTTAATTCTATCCGGAGAGATGGAGAAGGAAATGAAAATTGAAAATAATATTACCTCCACGAGTAAAACCTCAGGAGGTTTTTTTGTATGAAGATTAAAACAAAAGTAGCTGACCACGAAGGTCTGGACAGAATTCTTACAAGGATTACTCACGAAATTCTTGAAAAGAATAAAGGATCCAAAAATCTTGTTTTAATGGGGATGCGTACACGTGGAGAATTTCTTGCCAGAAGAATTCATAATAAACTTAAGCATATAGATGGTGCCGATTTACCCATAGGGGTGTTGGATGTAACCCTTTATCGGGATGATTTTAGAACCAGGATAAAACAACCTGAGGTTTCAGTTTCAGATATCACTTTCGATATCAATGAAAAACATATTATTCTTGTAGACGATGTTCTTTATACCGGCAGAACTGTCAGGTCTGCAATGAATGCCATAATGGATTTAGGTCGACCAGCATCAATTCAACTCTGTATTCTGGTAGATCGGGGGCATCGTGAACTGCCTATAAGAGCTGATTATGTTGGTAAGAATATTCCTACATCACAAAACGAGGAGATAAAAGTTCGTATGACTGAAATTGATGAAGAAGATGGAATATACCTAATTGAAGTTGACAAGAAGGAAGATTGAATATGGCCTTATCAAGTAGACATCTTCTCGGCATGCAAGGGGTTCCAAAGGAAGACATTCAGACAATTTTAGATACGGCAAATACTTTCAGGGAAATTCTTGAAAGACCAATAAAGAAAGTTCCCACTCTTCAGGGTAAAACAATAGTAAATCTTTTTTATGAAAGCTCTACCAGAACACGCATATCATTTGAACTTGCGGAAAAGAGATTATCCGCGGATGCAATCAACTTTTCAGTTTCGGGCAGTAGTGTAAGCAAAGGAGAGAGCTTTAAAGACACTATGAAAAATATTGAAGCAATGAAAGTCGATATGGTTATTGTAAGACATTCAGCTGCGGGCACTCCTTTATATCTCACAAAGATCTGCAGCTCAAATATTATTAATGCAGGTGATGGAACACATGAACATCCGACGCAGGCTTTGTTGGATATGTATTCAATCCGACAAAAAGTTGGGCATCTTGAAGGTTTGAAGGTTTGCATAGTTGGAGATATAGCACACAGCAGGGTTGCTCTATCTAATATTTTTGGCTTAAAAACAATGGGAGCTAAGGTATCTGTTTGCGGTCCTTCTACTATGATTCCCAGAGATATTAAAAGTCTGGGTGTAGATGTCATTTATGATATTGATGAAGCAATTCAGGAAAATGATGTTTTGAATGTATTAAGAATTCAACTTGAGCGAAAAGCCAGAGAATATTTTCCATCAATAAGGGAGTACGCAAAATACTTTGGAATCACACAGGAAAGATTAGATAAAAATGGTAAAGATATTTTAATACTTCATCCAGGTCCTATAAACAGAGGTGTTGAATTATCTTCCGAAGTTGCAGACGGTTCAAGCCAGATTATTCTTTACCAGGTTACAAATGGTGTTGCTATCAGAATGGCAGTTTTATATTTACTTGGAACTCTAAATTAGAAAATTAGTTATGAAAGTAATTTTAAAAAATGTAGATGTTATTCATCCTGAAGATAAAATAAATCTAAAAGAAACTTCAATTCTTCTTAATGATGGTATAATATCAAAAATAGGAGAATTGAATAAAGATGAATCGAATGATGCAAAAGAATTTGATTTCTCAGGAAAAATTCTCGTTCCCGGATTGTTTGATATGCACGTCCATCTAAGGGAACCTGGCAGGGAAGATGAGGAAACAGTAATAACTGGCTGCAATAGTGCTGCCGAGGGTGGTTTTACAGCAGTTGCCTGTATGCCGAACACTGATCCGGCAATAGATACAGCAGAAGTCGTTAAGTTTATCAAGGAGCAATCATCTAATCACTTAGTTGATGTTCATCCGGTCGCTGCGGCAACTTTAGGCCGAAAAGGTGAGATAATATCTCCAATGGCAGAGCTGTTTGAAGCAGGTGCAGTTGCTTTCTCAGA
>JBATIA010000492.1:0-1850 GCA_049667415.1 Ignavibacteriaceae bacterium | reverse complement strand
ATTCCCACCATTGAAGGATTTTACCTGAATCGAAATGATGACTGGGGCTATTTATTGTTTTCTACAAACAAGGATACTATGATCATTAAAAAGATGCTTGGCGGAGAAATAAAAAAGAAGAGTAAACCGGAAATTATTGAAGCTGTTTTTGCGACGACTTCTCTTTATAAGTCGATTAAATCAGCCATTACTTTTTCAACTGAAAATCAGCTATGGTCAGTAAACCTTAACAAAACAATTCAAACCTCACCTTTTTATTTAGCAAATAAAATATTCGGTGGATTTAAGAATGGCTCAATAATTTGTTTAGCAGGGTCCGGGAAAGAAAAATGGCGTTATTCTACCAATGGAAAAATATATTCTTCACCTCTAATAGAAAATGATTTGCTTGTGGCTGCAACTGTCGAAGGAGATGTTTTAACTCTGAACGCAAATAATGGCAATCCCGTACAGGTAATAGGTATCGGGGAGAGCATCACTTCAGATATTGCTTTTGTTGACTTTGAAGAGAGTGGAGCAAATAGAAAAGCGATTGTTCTGGGAACGGTTTATGGAAATCTTTATTGTTATGATCTATTTACGCTTGAACCGGCTTGGACAACTCAAATTACTAATGAATGGATTAATTCTTCAATTGTTTATTCGAACAAAAAAATATTTTTCCAGGATAAAGAAGGAACTGTTTACTGTTTGAGTTCAAAAAACGGATTGCTAATCTGGAAGATCTCTGCTGCCCCGGGTGGCTGGAAAACATCGTCATCAAACTCTGATCTGAATTTCAAACCCGATATGGTTGTAAAAAATAATAATCTTTATTTGATTGATGTTACTGGAAATCTTTTTTGTATAGATGCTCTGTTGGGAACGAATAAATGGGATATCAAAAATATTAACTATACAGGATTAATAAGATTAAAAGAAAAAAATGAACTTTTACTTTCCACAGCGAAAAACAAAATTGTGACTGTATCCACAAAGCTGGGTAAGGTGACAAGTGAAATTGAATTTCCCGCAGATACAAAAAGTGCAGAGATAACTGATCTTCAGGTGATTGGTGGTAACATACTAATCGGTTTCAGCGATGGCTGGGTCTATAGGGTAAAGCCAAAGCAAAAACCTGAAAAATTCTTTCGAGGAGGTTCTGCACCAATCGTTTCTATTCTTGAAATATCAGGAAAGTGTTTAGTAACAGACTATGATGGTAACTTTACGCTGTTAAATATTAAATAATAATTACAATGATCTCAGTGGAACTCAGTGCTCTCAGTGTCTTAGTGGTTAAGTTCTTTTACTACATAGATACAAAGAACACTTAGAATCACTAAGTTTTATCACAAATGAAAATTAAATGACACAACCTTTCGATGGATTTATATTTGACGTTGATGGTACTCTTACTTCCACAAATCAATTAATTTTTGATTCGTTCAATTTCATTGCAAAAAAATATTTAAATAGAACTTTTACTGATGAAGAAATAGTCGCAATGTTCGGTCCAACGGAAGATGTAATACTTAAAAAATGGTGCGGTGATAAATATGAAGAAGCAAGAAAGGAATACTATAAATATTACAGTGATAATCACTGGAAAGCCAAGCTTTACACGGGGATGAAAGAAATACTTGATTACCTGAAGAACAAAAAATTCCCTCTTGGTATTTTCACAGGTAAAGGACGAGAAGCTACGATGATTACTTTAAGAAAATTAGAAGTTGACAATTATTTCGATCTTATAGTTACGGGTGACGATGTTAAAAACCATAAACCTTCCTCAGAAGGTATATTGAAGTTTGTGAATCATTTTGGTTTGAGGAGAGAAAGAGTACTGATGATTGGTGACTCAGTAAGTG
>JBATIA010000491.1:0-1949 GCA_049667415.1 Ignavibacteriaceae bacterium | reverse complement strand
GTATGGAGTCACAAGAACTGGCGATATTCATACTATTGATGTTGCTACCGGCGCTACAAATTTTGTTGTGGATGCTGACGGTTCTTATCTTGGTATCACTTTCCATCCACAAACAAATGAACTATGGGCAACTTCACGTGCGTTGATACCACCGAATGTAGATGCGATTTTTAAGGTTAATTTATCGACTGGTGATACTTCCATCGTTGGTCACACCGGATTAGCAAAACAGACTAACGATATTGTTTTTGATGAGAACTTAAACCTTTATGGTGTAATAGGTACACCTTCTCAGGTAAACGATTTTGTAAGTATAAATACCTCAAATGGAGCAGGAACAATTATAGGCTCCGTTGGTTTGAATCACATTCTGGGTCTTGCTTACATTGACGAAGCTGTAGTTAGTGTCGAAGATGGAGAGAATACTGGCAGTATACCGTCGGATTATGCTTTACGTCAAAATTATCCTAATCCATTCAATCCAAACACTACAATTAACTTTACGCTTCCTGTAGCCTCAGACGTTAAGCTAACAGTATACAATATACTTGGGCAGGAAGTTATCACACTTCTTAACGAACAGAAACCTGCAGGAAACCACAGAGTAAATTGGAACGCCAGAGATGCTGGTGGAACTCAATTAACAAGTGGTATTTACCTCTACAAGTTAAATGCATCAGGAATAAACGGCAAAGAATTTCAGGATATAAAGAAAATGATCTTACTTAAATAAAGAATCATTTTTGTTTCATTTAATCCCTCTGATTAGTAATTTGTCAGAGGGATTTTTTTCATCTATTTTAATACTTTTTTTACTAACTAAATTTTAGGTGAAGTAATGAACAGATTAACCAACTATTTTAATAAATCCATATTATCATTATCATTATTTTTCATCGGATTGAATTATGCGCAAGATGATCCAAATGTTGATAACACGTTTCATTTATCACCTTCGGAATCCATCACAGTAAATTCTCCACTTGGAAGAGATATAATAACTTCTAACGAGGGATTTGATAATTTTTTAATTGGAGTTGATTTTGCAGAACCTCATATTTCTGCAAATCCAAATAATCCAACCCAATATTTTAATGCTTTCAACACAAACGCAACTCATTATACATACAATGGGCTGGATTGGTTTTTCCAGACACCTAATTTTGGCTTTTCAATGAATGGTGATCCCGTAACTGCGTACGATAGTCTTGGAAATCTCTATTATGAAAACATGTATAATTCAGGAGGAGGCATTCTCGGATGCAAAGTCATCAAGTCAACAGATAATGGTGCAACTTGGTCATCAGCAGTAACTGCAGTTGTTGGAAATGATAAAAATTGGATAGCAGCAGATCAAACTGCTGGTCCGTATGCAAATTATGTTTACACTACTATGACTAATAGTGGTATTGGCAGTTTTGCTCGAAGCACAGACTTCGGAGCTACCTGGCAAAATACTTTCAGCCCCTCACCACAGAATTTACCTGGAATGATGGTTGCTGTAGGTCCCAATACCATTGGTAGCGATGTGCCCGGCGGGGCTGTATATGTCGTAACCAATTCTGGGAATAATGCTTTTGCCCCGGTATATACTTTTTATGTCTCCACTAATGGAGGACAATCATTTACACTAAAATCTCAACAACTTTTTGCTAATTATGTGGGGACAAATGTTAATGGTCGGCATTCCGTAGAAAATATGAGAACAAGACCATATCCTTTTATTACTGCAGATAATAGTTATGGGGCTTATCGAGGAAGATTATATTTAGTTTATGCTTCGAATACTCCTGCCGGTAATGGAAATAAACCAGATATATTTTGTCGATATTCAATTGATCAGGGTGCAACATGGTCAGCACCTGTAGTTATAAATGATGACGCAAATACAACTGCAAACCACCAGTGGCATCCTTCAATTTGGTGCGATAAAGAAACAGGCAGACTTT
>JBATIA010000490.1:0-6259 GCA_049667415.1 Ignavibacteriaceae bacterium | reverse complement strand
ACCAGACTGTGCCGGTGGATTGATGATTTCCGAGTTCCTGGCTTATAATACTGATAATACTATCCAGGACGTACTCAATGATCTGCAAAATAATAGCAGTAAGTACACCGATTATCATGTACAATATTTTTATGTTGTTGATAGTGAAGAAAAGCTATCAGGTGTTCTTCGTGTCCATGACTTACTTTTTCCTGCAAGAGAAACACGGCTTGCTGATATAATGATAAAACCACCACTTTGTGTAGCGGATACAGAATCACTTAAAGAGCTAGAGGAATTTTTTGAAGATCACCACCTGTTTGGTGTTCCGGTTGTGGACGAAAATAATCGGATGGTCGGGCTGGTATTACCCGATGCCGTTGAGGAAGCAATCAGTAAACAAAAGACAAAAAACTTTTTGAAATTAAGCGGCATTGTTGGTGGAGAGGAATTCAGGACAATGCCTCTGCATTCACGAGCAGGGCGTCGTTTATCCTGGCTAAGCTTAAACATTGTGCTCAACATAATTGCCGCAAGTGTGATTGCTCTTTACACGGATACACTCGCTGCTGTAATTACACTGGCAGTTTTTCTGCCAATGGTAAGTGATATGAGCGGATGTTCAGGTAACCAGGCAGTAGCAGTTTCTATGCGAGAACTTGCACTTGGTTTAGTCCGCCCTGGCGAACTGCTCTGGGTTCTTGCAAAAGAAGCAAAAGTCGGAATCATAAACGGATTGGTACTTGGCTTACTGCTTGGAGGAGTTGCATTTTTCTGGAAAGGAAACCCGTGGCTTGGAGCTGTAGTTGGCGGTGCGTTAGCAGCAAACACTTTGGTTTCGGTAACACTAGGTGGTATGCTGCCATTAATTCTAAAACGGCTGAAGCTGGATCCGGCATTGGTATCAAGCCCGCTGCTTACAACGGTGACAGATATGTGCGGATTCTTTTTTGTTCTAAGTTTTGCAGCAGCTGTTCTGCCAAACCTTGGCGGAATGTAGCACTATTTATTAGTAAATTTTGTTTGATTACTTCACACTTAAAATTTAAGTTTCTATGAAGCGCTTTTCTAAATAATTATTAGTTGGTCGACCTTTAACGGATTGACATTTACCCTGTATGGATAAAACGAAAATAAACCGGATTATTATTTTGTTCATCTTTTCAACCCTCTCTGGCTGTGTCCCAAGCCTTGTTTATAGTCCGTCTATCAATTTACCACCCAAACCGTTGCAGAAAGAAAAAGCTCAGATTTTAGGGGGAGTTGGATATTTTCCCGAAACCCAGCCTGATAGAGTGTCCAGTAAAATGGCAATTGGTGGAGAAACAACAATCAGGTACGCGTTCAGTAATTCTTATGCTATGCAGATTGAGGGCTGGTATGATTTCTCAAGCAATGTTGAGGATGGAAGGTGGGGTTTATCAATTGCAAGCATTATCGTCTTTAATGATTCCTCAAATTATAGATTTGGACTAATGCCGATATTTGCAGCCGCGCTCGCTGACAATTCGGTTGAAGGAGGGGGCTGTTATATTCCGGCAACTTTCTGGTTTAATCATATAGATCCATTAAACTTCTACGCAGCAATCGGACCTGTTGTCGGTATCAGAGATATATCTGATGAACATAACCAGTGGGGTTGGGGAATAATTATTAATGCAGGATGTGGTATTTTATTCAATGACAATATTACAATGAATCTTGAATTCGCTTGTATAAAACAAGTAAATGAATATCGAGGCAGACAAGACTACTTTTTTTCACCAAGCATTAATATTGGGTACATATTTTAAGTTGCTTTTAGTTAAGCACTATTTACCTAACACTATTTAACTAATTATTTTTTAAAACTTAAGCTCCTAAAGTAGCTCGACAAAAACATTTTTCCCCGATACAATAAGCTCCCCCTCGCCCATTTGGTAGCAGCTCACAACAATTTGGTCGTTTTCACATCAGTATTTCATCATTTATTTAGATTTTAACAATTTATTAGCGGCACACGCTTTGTCTTATTTACACCGGAGGTAAATAAAATGAAAACATTACTTACAATATTTCTCTTCGGTTCATTCAGCATTGCATTTGCATCAAGTCTGCAGGATTCTACCCAAAATCAGAACAGGGAACAGGAGCAGAAGCAAATACAGGAACAGAACCAGCAGAAAAACCAGGGAGAGGATACTCAGATAAGAGACAGAAACAGATTGCACAGTGGAGATCAGTTCTCCGGAAAGGACGGCAAAAAGAGAGGCAAGGACGTTTTTATTGATAAAGATGGTGACGGAATTGCAGACACTCGCGCCGGCGGAATGAGTCTTGAAAAAATCAGGAAAAGAACAAGAGCTGGTCAAGGTAGCGGAGGACATGGAGGCGGCAGTAATGGCAGCAACGGTTCTGGCAACGGCGGCGGAAAATAATTTTTGAAATGAAGTTTATAAGATGAAACAAAAAATTAATTTCCCGCTGCTACTTGTCTTGTTAATTACAGCATCCAGCTTCAACTTAAAAGCGCAGCTTTATCTCACTGCTGATATCGAAGGCTATTACGATGATAATATTTTTAACAATTACTTAGGTGCTTCCGATTTTATTAATGCATTCACAGGCGAACTTGGCTACGATTTTGAAACAGAGCAGAACAACTTTGAAATTTACTACACGGGTTTTTTTAATCGCTATTATAAATACACTGACAAGTCAACAACCATTCATAAGATCGGAGCAGTTAATACTTACCTCTTTTCAGAATATGATAACCCGCTTAATGTCGGCATCAACTACGCTGTAAGAATAAACAAAGAGGACTATTACATTTATGATTTCAACCAGGTCTCCGCTTATGCAAATTATATGCAGTCAATTAGTGAGAGCAATAAAATTCAATTAGGAGTTATCGGCAACAGAATTGATTACGAAAATTTTTCCTTATTCTCTCACTATCAGCTTAAAGCTTTTTTCAGATCAATTAACAGTTTTGAAAGCAGGACTTCACTCACCGCCGCAGTTGAAATTGATCAGAAAAATTACATTGAAGATTACCAAAGTGAGGGATTCGCAAATGAAGCACTGCAGGCTAAGTTATTTTTACAATTGGGACAAGGAATAACAGACGATTTAGGTTTAAGTGCTTATGCGTTCTTTAGAAATAATCTTAGCGGGGGAAACCGATACTTTAATACTACCGATTATATCTATTACGAAGAAGAGCTCTTCAACGATATTTATTCAAACGAAGGAATAGAAACCGGTTTAACATTGTCATATCTTTTTCTTCCAAACATTATGGGAAAAATTGCAGGCAGATACGAAATTAGAAATTATACAGATCTCCCTGCTGCAGATAAGGAAGGAAACGATCTTAATGAACTTAGACAGGATGACCAGATTTCTGTTGGTGCTTCTCTTGAGTTTGGTTTGGGAGAGATTCTCAGCGGTCTTTATCTTTCATTGAATTACAATTATATCAAAAACACTTCTAACGATTACTACTACGACTATAACAACCAGATTTACGCAATTACTCTGGGTTTTGATTTTTGATTTGCCCTCTAAATGAAACAAGTCGGTCGCGGCGTTTAGTGTCGTGGCCGGCTTGTACAATATAGATGTCATTGAGAGCGAGTCTTCAAGCGAATCAGTCTATTGACGTTGAAAAGAGGAGAGATCACTTCTCCCGACTGAAGTCGGGATCGTGATGACAAAAAAGTTCAGGTTAATAAAGAATTAATGCTTAATATTATACTTCTTTAACTTGTATCTCAGATTCCTCTCGGTTAATCCCAGTAGTTTCCCGGCTTTAGTTTGATTTCCGTCACTCTCCTGAAGTGCATCAAATATTAATTGCTTCTCTAGCGCTTCAACCTGCTCTGTGAGAGTTCCTTCACTTAATGCTGGCAGTGCTCGTTCTTCTTTAAATCCTTTTAGGTTCATTGGTAAGTCGTTCAAACTAATTACTTTTCCCCGGGTTAAAACAACCGCACGCTCGATTATGTTTTCAAGCTCGCGAACATTTCCCGGGTAATTGTATTTCATCAGAACATCAGCAGCTTCTTTGGAAATTTCAAGCTTTTCTTTTTTATTATTCTCCTTGCAGTATTTTTCAATGAAACTTTCAATCATAGGTAGGATGTCTTCCTTTCGTTCACGAAGAGGAGGAATTTTTATAGATACTACATTTAGTCGATAGTAAAGATCTTCTCTAAATGTTCCATCTTTTATTTTTTGGTCAAGGTCTTTGTTTGTAGCGGCAATTATTCTTACATCAATATCGATTCTTTCAGTTCCACCGACTCTTTCAAACTGATGTTCCTGAAGAACACGTAAGAGTTTTACCTGTATTGATTGGGGAATATCTCCGACTTCATCAAGAAATATCGTTCCGCCATGTGCAATTTCAAATCTTCCTTTCTTCATTTTATCTGCACCGGTAAATGCACCCTTCTCGTGTCCGAACAATTCACTTTCAAGCAATGTCTCTGTCAGCGCCGGGACGTTAACTGCCACAAACGGTGCATCACGTCTTGAACTTAAGTAATGGATTCCTTTAGCAAGCACTTCCTTTCCGGTTCCATTTTCCCCCGTTATCAGAACAGTTGCTTTGCTTTCTGCAACTCTTGCAGCAACGTTAATCACTTCTTCCATCTTTTGAGACTGAGAAACGATGGAAGAGATTTTATGTTTCTCCCGAAGCTGAGTTTTTAATAATTGATTTTCAGATTTAAGATTTTTGTACTCGATAATTCTTTCAATCATTAAATCAAGCTCATCCAGATCAACGGGTTTTGAGATGTAATCGAAAGCGCCAAGCTGCATAGCTTTTACCGCATTCTCAACTGTTCCGTACGCTGTTACAATAACGAAGCTTATTTCGGGATTTATTTTCTTTACTTGTTCAAGGACATCAATTCCCGATAAACCGGGCATCTTAAAATCAGAAAGGATAATATCGACAGGATTTCTTTCAACAAGCTCAATTCCTTCTTTACCTGACGGGGCAGAAAAGATTTTGTAACCCTTTTTTTTCAGGTATCCGGTAAGGACATCTCTCTGCGCTGCTTCATCATCAATTACTAAAATGTTGTAGTCTTTCATTTTTGCGGTATGGTTATTTTGAATTTCGTGAATTTATCTACTTCGCTGAAAACCTCAATCGTTCCGTTATGTTCAGTAATAATTTTCTGAACTATGCTTAAGCCTAACCCGGTTCCTTCTGGTTTTGTTGTATAGTAAAGATCAAATATTTTATTCCTACCACTTTCGGGAATACCCTTACCGTTATCTGAAACTTCGATAACAAGATCAATGCCTTTCTTAAAATAATTAATTTCTACCGAGCCATTTTTATCCACCGCGTCAATTGCATTTTGAATAAGATTCATTAAAGATTGTTTCATCAGCTCGGGATCAATCATCAATTCAAAGGATCTGTCGGATAATTTATTTAGCCGTATGCTTTTCAATTTAGCCTGATCTGAATACAATCTGTAAATATCATCAAAGTAATTTTTTGAATTTACCTTTTTTAGCTGGATATCAAGGGGTTTTGCATAGCTAAGAAACTGTGTGATGATTTTGTTGATTCTTGTTACTTCGCTTCTAAGAAGATTAGTAATGCTGTGATACTCTTCAGAATCTTTTTCTACTTTAAATTCTTTATCTAGCCGCTGAGCAATCATTCCAATTGCGTTTATCGGGTTCCTTATTTCGTGTGCAACCCCCGAGGCAAGTTCGCCCATTGCTGACATTTTCTCTTTTCGCTTTGATTCTTCCTCAAGTCTGCGGGATTCGGTTATATCATTAATTACTATTATATAATTATCCTTGCCATCTTCATCTTTATTCTTAGTAAAATTAAGAAGCAGGTATTTACTTTCATCACCAATTGAAGTATCAATTAAAACATCTGCGAATTTCTCGTCATTTTTTTTACAATATTCATTTAGTGCATTTGAAATATCAGAAGATATTTCGGAAATAAATCGGTTTAATGCCCCATCTTCATTTTTTTTGAAAAGCTGTTGAGATGATTTGTTAAAGAGAGTAATTTCCTTTTGATTATCAACTACGATAACAGCTTCACCCATATTTTCAAGAACTGTTGAAGTAAACGTCCTGAACTTTTTAAATTCGTTTGAAACCGTTCTAAGGTTTTGCGTGGTGAATATTATACTGAGAACAACAACTCCGATTGCTGCAAGAACCAGAGAAATTATAATCAGTCTTCTTTTCATTCTGTCTTCTACTGCTCGTACTTCATCAAGAGATAGTCCTATTCTGAAAA
>JBATIA010000489.1:0-2632 GCA_049667415.1 Ignavibacteriaceae bacterium | reverse complement strand
TCGGTGGTTGTTCCGAATCCTGCTACATATCCTACCTTCTCATATACTCCACCAATACTCATTCTCTCAATTTCAAATCCCTGGTTGTTCGTCTCGGTTGCTGTAACCCAGTTCAATGTTACTTCATCACTTACTGAACTTGCGGTAAATGAGGTTAATTCAACCGGAACTATATAATAAACAATAACATCATCAATATACCAGAAATCGATATTGAATGAATTACCATTACAATACAAAACAAGCTGGTAATCATTCTGAGTTGGAGTAAATGTCACTTCAATATCTTCAGGTCCAACATTTCCGGTTGCCTGAAACTCCCAGAGTGTATTAACTGTGGTGCCTGCATCATATGTAACTCCAAGTCCAAGGAAAGGAGCAGGAGTGCCAAAGTAATCAAGAAAATGTTTTAGCGTTACTGTATTTATATACAATGTAGACGAGTTTATTGTGCAGGACAATAATTTTGATAAACCGTTAAATGATGGTGTCCAACTCAATTCCAATTCTGTTGGAGGAGAACCTCCAGCATTAGTTGATGTGTTCAATGACCAGTTTGTTAATCCAAGTGGTCCGATAGGTGTCCAACAAGTTAAATTATTAAAAGGATCATTGAAAGCAACAATAAGATTTGGATCTTGCATTGTTGTAAATGTCCATACTGGTCCAGCGACGTTACACGTATCATTCTTTCCTATAACCTGCCATCCATACGTGGTATTGTAAGATAATGGTTCAACAGGAGCCAATGAGAATGATGTTATTGGTGCACCCATATATACTTGTGTTAAACTACCTACTTCACCAAACCATAATTCTATTTGCGTAGCTCCAACTCCATTGGTCCATGTGGCAGTATTGCCTGAAATCGGAACACCTGTGGCACCACTTGGAGGATTAGGATTTGATGGAGGATCTATCGGGCATGGTGGTCCAAATGATACTAAAGCTGTCCATGCCTGGTAATGATCGGTTCCCAGTCTGTTGTCTGCCCAGAACGGATATGCTACATCATTTAATGCAGCTACTCCTATATAATCACCTGCATAACCACCTGCTAAACCACTAATTGGTTGAGGAGTATGCGGTTGATCACTTACCTGAAAGTTTTCAAAGGTATTTCCACCATCTAAAGATCTTGCCATAAATACTTCTGCCTGGTTATTCGGTACGTTACGGCTATCATAAAACACTATCATAAACTGTCCTGTAGATTGATCTACAGTACACCATGGATAATATTGATCTTTTGCATTATTTAGAGCATCATCATTTACACGAATTGGTGCTGCCCAGGTTGTGCCGCCATCAGTAGATTTGGTTACCACAATATCCGGGTCATTGCCTGCTGGGGCAACATCATCCTGAGGCCAGGTGATATAAATAGTACCATTATTAGGTCCGCCAGATCTGTCCACGGCCATTGAAGGGAATGACGCAACTCTTATTCCATTTTTATTTGAAAGGGTACCTCTCATTCCAAAGTTGGTTGCCTGATATGCATAAATAGGTGTTGACCATGTAAGACCACCGTTAGTTGATTTAGCAAATCCAATTCCATCTTCACCGGTTGAAACACTTCCGTCAATATAAACTGCCCAGGCTGCATAAACTTCACCGTTGGGTCCGGTCTGAATGTTAACACCTTGATTTAAATAAGATGCTAATGAATTACTTAAATTTATTGATGCTGACCATGTCTGCCCAAAGTTTGTTGAATACCTTAAAACCGCATCGTAATTATTTGCACCGCCAAAATCTGTCCAGGCACAATAAGATCTATTAACATAGGGACTGCTAGCTGTTTTATCAACCATATAATGGTTTTTATCAGCAAGCTGACCTGGATTTGGGGCTACTACATAAGTTGTCCAATTTGCTCCGTTATTAGTTGAAACAGCTACACCCTGACCATATGAGTTAGTGATATAGTTTTCATAAAATTTTCCATCTTGTCCAATTACAGATACAGGATCACCAGAGTTTGAACCGAAAGGGGGTTGATCAAATCCGGTCCATGTTGTTGATCCATCCAGGGACCAATATACGCCTGTGCCATAAAATGAACTAAATGGCCAGTTTGATGAATTAGCCGATCCAAAAATGATATTTGAATTCGTAGGATGTACATCAATGCTCAATTCAGATTGTGTTGTATTTCCAGGTTTAACTCTAACATTTGGTCCAACAGTTACACCAGAACCAAAATTAAAATACCTGGTGATTTGGTCTGCAGGGACCCAATTGCTCTGCCCCTCAACCTTTTGCGGTGCATTTGGATCTAATCTTACTACCGACCAAATATTCTCGTCACTCACATTCCCCTGAGCCAACAACGCACTACCGGCACTGGTTATCAGGAAAAATGCAAGAAACATAGTTGTGAGATTCTTCATTAGTTCTCCATTTTTAGTTAATGATAGATTATTTAAAGTTATTGATACCAATTAATTAATTCTCTTTAACTGTTGAATTATTATTTTACAGAAGTGAAAACAAATTTTGATTTACTCTGTGCGGGGGTAAAATTATTTTACGATAATTTAGTAATTGGATTGTTAAATTATTTATCTTCATTAATGGTAAAGATATAAAAAAAATATATTCAAATGCTAATTTTTTGGACAATATT
>JBATIA010000488.1:0-2183 GCA_049667415.1 Ignavibacteriaceae bacterium | reverse complement strand
CCTATTTACAAGATGGTAATCCGTCAAGTATTCCACTTGAATTTCCAAGTATTGGTAAAAGTTCACCAACCAGGGAGGAAAATGAATCAAGTTCCTGGAGATTTACCGGAAGAACAACTCACAATATCGGTGAATTCAAGTTAAACGTTGGTGCTAATTATAATAAGAGAGATTACAGACAAACTATAGACAGTTATGCCAAAAATAATCCCCGCGGTAATCCTGCCCAGTTGGATAGAAATATTTCCGCAAGTGGTCGATTAAGTCAAACAGTAAGTAACAACTCTTTCTGGAACTTAAATTTTGGATATCGCAGTTCCTTTACTGAACAATTTGACAAGGCTTTAGGTAGTAACCTCTTTCTGTATGGAGACAGTGCTTATTTGAGTCAAAATTGGGGAATAACTTTAGTAAGGAATGGTCAAAGAAACCAAATTAACCCTGCAACAGGGCTGGCCTATAATGGTGATCTAGATGAAAATGGTGTATATTTTCCTTACGGTCGAATTAATAATGTGTATCAGAAAAATGAGCAAGCAATTTGGAATGTTGATGCTGACTTCACAACTCAGGTAGATAATCATCTTATTGAGATAGGTGCAGGCGCCAATCTCCATAATATTCGTTACTATTATGTTAATCCTGTAGGTTTAATGGCTCCGTCACTGGCTAACAAAACTGAAGAAGAGAAATTTTTAGCTGTAAAACCAAATTTTTATGGATATGACATTAATGGTAGAAGTGAAACAAATAGTAGCTTCTCAGATACTTTAGCCCGACCTCGGCAACCTATACTTGGTTATGCGTATTTACAAGATAGATTTGAGTTAGAAGATTTAGTAATAAATTTGGGCGTAAGGGTTGATTATTACGATTACAATACTCTAATTCTAAGAGATCCAACCTTACCATTTGCAGGTGGAATTGACGAAAAAAATTACGACCTTGGCTCACCAGAATACAACTCAGCCGCTGGTGAAGGTGTTTATGGTGACTTTAAAGAAAAAGAGATCGAACTGGAAATTTCACCTAGAATTGGATTAGGTTTCCCAATTACAGAATCAACAACCTTCCATGCTCAATATGGCAGATTTATTCAAAACCCTGCACTGATTGATATGTACAATGGTCCTCTTGCCTTGGATGATCTGAAAATTGATGATGCCAGGAATGCAAATTCTGGTAGTATTGTAAAAGAGGCAACAACTCAATACGAAATTGGATTCAGACAAATGCTTGGCAATAATGCTGCAATGAATCTGACTCTGTTTTATAAGAATATTAAAGGATTGATTAACCGGGGTTTACAATTTTTTGCACGGGAACCCAATGGAGAACGATTTGAGTATTATGATGCTCAAAATACTGACTTTGGTACCTCTAAAGGAATTGCATTCTCTCTAGATGTAACAAGATTAAGTTATTTTAGTCTTTCAGTTCAATACACATTTGCAATTGCAGAAGGTACTGGATCCTCAACAAGCTCAAGTTCAACAGCCGTTTTTAGAAATGTTGACAATGAAGTTCCAAAAGTTATAGCACCGTTAGACTTTGATCAAACGCATACCGGCACTTTTGTTTTGGATTTCTATGTCCCGCGCGGTGAGGGTGGAATTTTTGAACTTACTGGATTAAATATGCTCTTTACCTTCGCAAGTGGCCGACCATACACACCACTTGATTATTTTGACATTTTATCAGGTAATAACGGAGGTCCAAGTACAACCGGATATGTAAACTCGAGGAATATGCCAGGTATGTTCAGGCTTGATTTGAAACTTGAAAAATCATTCTCGATTGGTGAAAACTTCTTCATTACCCCTTACCTATGGGTCTTAAATGTATTCGATTCAGATAACGTTAATAATGTCTGGAGATCTACCGGTGATCCTTATTCAACCGGATGGTTAAATACTGCCGAAGGTCAACTAATTGCTGAACGAAATGGACAAGGGTATGTTGACGATTACCAATCATTAGAAAGAGACCCTGATAATTTTGGTATTCCTAGGATGATTAGGTTAGGTCTTAAATTAAACCTTACAAATATAGGTTTGTAATTTTCAATAGTTAATTGAAAAGGATTTTGAAATGAAAAATAAAAAACTAATTCAAAAAGCACTTATCATTCTGCTACTTACTACTAGTGCCCTTGTATTTAATGGTTCTATTGAAGGTGGTGG
>JBATIA010000487.1:0-2509 GCA_049667415.1 Ignavibacteriaceae bacterium | reverse complement strand
TCAACTCCAAATACCGGAACTTATAGCTGGACTGTAGCAGCTCAGGATTCAACTGATGAATGCCTTATTAGAATAACTAATGTTGATAATGGTTTTGTTTATGATGTCAGTGATGCAACGTTTACTATTGATATAATTTCAACAATTAAAGAAATGCTCGAAGGCATTCCCACCGAGTTTGATTTAGTTCAAAACTACCCCAACCCTTTTAACCCGAATACAAGAATAAGTTACGCCGTTCCAGAAACTGCTCCGGTTTCAATTATAGTGTATGATTTAACCGGTCAGGAAATTGCCGTTCTTGTTAGTGCAGTAAAAGAAGCAGGAACCTATGAATTAAGTTTCGATGCAAGTAATTTTGCTTCAGGAGTTTATATATACCGAATGATTGCCGGTGATTTTTCTTCGGTGAAAAAGATGAATGTTCTTAAGTAATTAAGAAAATAAGTTTGGATATGGCGTGCATAAGTGTGCGCCTTGTCCATTCAAAAATAGCTTATAATTTAAAGGAGAGTAAGTACAATGAAGAAGTTATTAACGATTCTGATATTGAGCGGATTTATCTTTTTAAGTAACGCTTACGATAAGCTATCATTAGTTGAAAGATTTACTAATTGTTCCTGTGGCCCTTGTGCTTCGATCAATAATTCTTGGTACAATGCTACAACAGCAAATTTAATTAACTCGGGTTCGATGGCACATATAGTTTATAATGTTTACTGGCCATCCCCGGGTGAGTGTGACCCAATGCATCTTTTGAATAAAACAGATAATGATTTTCGTACAAACTACTATGGATGTAATTCGGTTCCCTGGGTAGAAATCAACGGTACTACCTTTTCCACATCAGGTGGATCTACTGCTTTTGTAAATACAGTAAATGCCGGAAACTCACTATTTTCTCCTTTTAAAATTGTACTAACTCCCCAGAAACTTCAAAACGATGTCATAGACATACATGTTAAAATTATTCGCGATCCTGCTGATGTTACAACTTTCGATGACGTGCGATTAAGAATTGCTTTAACGGAAAGAGAAGTATATTCAGTTAGTCCATCCTGCTGCACAAACGGAGAACAATATTTTTTCAGTGTCTGCCGGAAGATGCTTCCTGACGGATACGGAAGTTCATTTGTTGTTCCATCGCCGGGCGATTCAGTTGAAATGAGCTTTCAGTACATACCAACGGCTGAATTTCTTCAGCAGGTCAATCTGGACAGCATAAGAGTTGTTGCTTTCGTTCAAGATCATCTCACACAGGAGATGTTTCAATCGGAAATGGAAAATATTATTACGGTAGATCGTCTTAATGCAGCATTCAGTTCAGATGAAACTCTTGGGGCTTTACCATTTACTGCAAATTTTTCAGACTATTCAATTGCTGCATCAGGAAACAATATTGTATCGTGGGCCTGGGATTTTGATAATGACGGAACAATAGACTCCAATGATCCTAATCCGAGCTGGATTTATGCAGACGAGCAAACATATTCAGTTTCTTTAACCGTTAGTGATGGAGCTAATCAGTACACACGTATTGCAGAGAACTATATAAATGTACTCGGAAAAAATTCAAATATTCTTGTTGTAAATGGTATTGCTTATCCACCTTATACAACACAAATGGAGGATCTTTATAATAGCTCTGCCTGCTTTGGTAATAACCAGGTAGATTTATGGGATTTGTTTGGCAAGTCTCAAAACGTTAATTACAGTGCTAATCCAAATATTCAGAAAGTCTATTTAATTAATAGAAGAATTCCAGATTCTATTTTAAAACTCTATCATAAAGTAATTTGGATGGGGAACAGCTACGGTGGAGATGAGGCATTTTTTGATCCCCAGCAGGCTTTAAATTACATTACTCAAGGAGGCAACCTGTTACTTGCATCAAGAGAAGGTGCAGACTTTTTTAATTTGGATTTGAGGAACTATTGTGGAATCACATCCTTCTCGGGTCTTTCTTCTCTTCCCCAACTTATAGCACTTGATGATAGTCTAGTAAATATATCAGCTGTAGGAACTAACGATAGAAATCAATTTGCATTACTTGATGCTGGATCAGAGGCTGTTCCTATTTTTGACGATAATGTAGGAACAAATTTCGTAGCCGGTTTTAGAATTCAGAAAGATGATCAGGGTGGTTTCATATATATTGCCGGTCGGCCTTATCGTTTTGATAACAGCGCAATGTTTCAGGATTATAATTACATGATTGATAACTGGTTAAACTTTTCCAGTGTAACCGTACAATCACCCAATGGTGGAGAGGTTTGGGTGGTTGGTGAAACCGAAGAAATAACATGGTCAGGAATAAATGTTAACGATGTTAAGATAGAATTAAGCATCGATAATGGAACAAACTGGGTAACAGTTGTAGCCTCAACTCCAAATACCGGAACTTATAGCTGGACTGTAGCAGCTCAGGATTCAACTGATGAATGCCTTATTAGAATAACTAATGTTGATAATGGTTTTGTTTATGATGTCAGTGATGCAACGTTTACTA